>JAOZHV010000008.1 GCA_026014725.1 Candidatus Bathyarchaeota archaeon
AATGACCGGTACAGGCTTGCAGGAATTGTCAATCTGAAGTTTCCAAGAGGTAACCCGCTCGCAGTTCACGCCGCCGATTTTGACATAACTCTCGCTGCCTAAAACAGCGCCAGCATAGTCAGTGTATGTTGCCCCTGTAATCTTGGCCGTGCCCACCTCGACGTCTTGGGCTGGGAACTCTGCTTCGCACTCCAAAATGCCGTCTATGTCGCATGTTAAGGTGGCTTTGTCGAATCTTGCGCCCTTGTAGAGTAGGCTTATGATGTCTGTGGCAGAGGCGAATTGGTCCTTGTAGTAGAGCACTTGCAGGGATAGGCTGTTGTTTAGTTCTTGCTTGACGTACTGCAGCAGGTTTATGGGGGCATCCGATGGAATGGGATACTTGACTTTGAGAAGCGGTTGCCTTAGTCCACGTTTGAGAGCAACAACATCAACTGAGCCTGTGCCTGGTACTTTGATGTTGTTTGGGTTTATGTCTGGCTCTAAGCTGCTGCAAGAGTGCCCCAGCATCGCTGGATTTGCTGGAACTACGCCAAAAGTGCCTTCGGTGGCGTAGTAGAACTTTTCTTGGTCGCTGTGATAGGTGTCAACCATGTTTTTCACCTGTGACTATGAAATGGCTACTGACTCGAAGAGCCAAGCCACGATGACAATTTCTTCTTTGTAGAGGAACGGCTTAACGTCGGTTACATCGACATCTCGGTAACTGTGCACGTCGCAAAACGTTATGCCCCGCACATCAACGGTTGCTTGGACGAAATCGCAGTACAAAACGGCAGGCGAAACCCCATCTGACGGGTTAGTGGTCCGTGCCATCATGTAGAGGAAGCCGTCGTCGTTGACGTAGTTCGTGAGGTTTGATGTTAGAGTTACAGTCAGGGTTTCGTCTGTTCCTGAAACGCCAGTTTGTGGATTGCTCCAAGCGCCTGCGATGTTATCCCATATTTTTAGGGTTATACCGTTTCCCTGTGCTGCAAGCCCAAAACCTTCAAATGCCAAAATTACTCGCTTTAAACACTGTTTTCTGGGTTCATTTCGGCTCTCTCCAGCTTTGGAGCCGATTTTGAAGCGGAAAAGCATAAACGCAAACTCACCGTTGCCAGTCGTGCTTTTAGTGGTCCTGAGGTCGTCGCTTCCCCAAAGGTTCGCGTACTCAGGATTTGACAGTTCTGTCCATGCAAGGCTAGACGGCTCAGGCTCGGTTGTGGATATTGCGTTATAGACCTTGTGAGTTGTAGACGTGGAGTCAATTGGGTAGAAGTTGTAGAATGTCCTGTAGGGCAGGTTGCGGTTTTCGGGAATAATCAACAGCAGCTGCTCAAGCGCTTTATCTCGCATTACCCTGCCAACGTCTGCGTTTGCAGATGGCTTATCAACGGTTACTATAGTTGCTCTGAGGGAGTAGCTGCGTCTTCTTAGTTTGCCGTCTAAGGTGTGTTTTAGCTGTTGGCAGGGTTCAGAGGTTTTGGAGATGGTGATTTGGGCGTCGTAATCTTTGAGGAGTTCCCGGTCATAGTTTGCTTGAGAGCATAAGACTTGGGCTAATCCGCCATCATCTTTGACCACTCTAATTCGCGATTCGATGAGACGCAGAACTGTTATGACAGGGTTCTCTGCTTCGCTCAACTTGCTATTAGCCTCCTGGCTATACTTTTGAAGTAGAACCGCTGATTGGCAAATGTGAAGGGCGTTACTGTCTGGATTTCGTAGTCTTCGCCTTGGCGCCTAATTTTGTCGTGCACTCGGACAGGAAGGAAAGTATAGAAAGCCAAGTAGTCGTTTAGGTAGTAGCCCGCTTCTAACATTACTTGCTCAGCTTTGAGTGATGAAACAGCGGTTAGTAAATCCAAAGGTTCGCCATAAGTCACTGTTGTAGCGGCTTCTCGAACAGGATAGAGTGTGACTGTTTCGCCTTTGCTCTTCAGAATCTTGGTGAACTGGGTTACTGGCTCCTCGTAGTGTAGGAAAAGTTCGGCTAGCCAGCAAACCGTGACCATTGCCTGTTTGTTTTCGACATAGCTGTGGTTCGCATGCTTGGCGCCCCAGAACATGAATTCGTCTGCATGCTTGCCGATGATGTCTACGCTGAGTTTTAGGCTTGGCTTGTCGTGGTTTTGGCGGATTTTCCAAAGGATCCCGCTTGTGACGGCGTCGTAGTAGTCGCAAGCTGAGAATCGACCGAGGACGTCTATGTAGCCTGCCCAGCAGACTGCAGGGTCATAGGCTGGATACTTGGCGCTAGCTCGAATGTTGTTTAGGCTGTTGTAGACTTTTTGGCAACTGACACTCCAACCCTCAACCTCGTACAAGCCAATCAAGGCATAGGCAAACGGGTCATCGTAGACCTCATTTTCAGTTAAGCCGACTCTGTGCCATTTGCCATCTGCAGGGTCAAAATCAAGCCAAAGGTTCTCAAAACCCTCTCGCAGAAAGCCTATTGCTTTGCTCATAATGCCCTGGTAGACTGAAGCGTTAGCGACATCGTGTTTTTCAGCTAACACCTTTAGGCCGATCAAGCCATAGAGGCATTCAACGTCCAGTTGCAGAAGCCATGCATCACCAATCGTGACGGCTCTTGCAAAGCCGCCGTAGGCCTGCTGGTCCTGCATGGTTTTAAGGAAAGTTCCACCCGCCAGCTTAGCAGCATCCAAATATTGAGAATGACCCGTGAGTTCATAGGCTCTTAGCAGCGAAGGTATCGTTCGGCAGGCGTCTACGCTGTAGTAGTAGGTGCTGACTTCTGCGCTTTGAAACCCTCCATATGCCTTACGCGCGGGGTCGAGGCACTGCTGAGTGAGAACCCAATCGGCTAAGCTCACGATTTTGGTGTAGATGTCGGCTTTTCTGTCCTCAAACTGTGGGGCAGAGTAGGCTTCACGTAGGAAGTCGATGGCAAAGCTAGCCGCTAAAACACCTTTACCAAAAACGGGGTCTGGCGTGCTGGGTGGAATAATGTAGACATAGGGCGCATAGTCCATGACGAATTGGTAGTAGGCTTCAGGTACAGTTCCCATGGCTAAGCGCTCCCCACGTAAGGCTCTTTGAGGCTGGCAAGAATCCGCTCGAATTCATTTTGCAGAACGGTTAAGCTGGGCAGTGAAGAATTGGAACTGCTTAGGTCGCCGACACTGAAATTTAATCCGATTGCTGAGCCGCCCGTCAAATAGCAGACAGCGTAAATGGCTGCCAAGAGCGTTATGGCTTCTTTTTGGGAGTCAGTGCAGTTTTGGTAGTCGATATCAGCGGAGAGTTCCAGCTCTAAAGTGACCTCTGCACGCTTAATCATCTTTAGAACTTTAACGTCAGAAATATCCGAATCCTTCAGGTTAAGGGCATCTCTGACGTCTTCCGCTGATACGCTACCCATCCTTTATGCAGCTCCTGCGCTTTCTTGCGGTTTGCCGCCGAGCAGTTCTTTGATGCCTGCAATTATTCCGCCAACCATGGAGCTGCCAAGAATGCCTAGCTCGACGTTTCCAACTGGAAAGCCAAGCCCCATCCAAGTAGCCACCGGTGGCAGAACGAAAGCGGCAAACATCAAAAGCGCCTGCTGCTTGTCTGACAACTTCATTTCTGTTTTACCTCCTTACCTTGAACACCCGTCTGCTCTGGTGTGCTTGTGGGTTGGGCGTCCCAGAGTTCCCAACCAAATTTGACCGCGTTCTTTCGGAACTCTTCAGCCCTAACCAGTCCAAGCTCAGCAGCCTTGATCAGGTCGGCTGGAACCAGTTCAGGCGTTTCGGGACTGCCAAAATTCAACCTAACCTTCGCTTTAGCAGCGTCTAATCCTGCCTGAGCTACGGTGATAGCGAAGATTTCTTTCTCTACTTGGCGCTTGATGTAGCGCTGGACAGGTTTTATGAGCATGTCCTGCAGGTCTAAGGCTGCCCTTGCGCTAGCTTCAGTGAAGCCTGGAGTGCTAAACAGCCGTGGCAAAGGCGTTTCACAACCCAGGTAGAATTGGTTGACCATGTGGTCGATGTAATACTCGAAGCGTGCCCGCGGGTCAATCGTTACTGGAAAAACGCCGACGTTTTTGGCGCCGCTGAAAAGCCACTGCCCCTCTTCTGGGCGGTTTTTGATTGCGCTTTCGTACTTTTTGATGGTGTCCTCTTTCTGCCCTTCGAGTTGCACGACAACGTCCGGTCCAGCGTACTTGGTGAATATGCTGGGCAAAATCTTCTCTATCTTAGCTTTCATCCAAGCGTAGGATGGGCGCTTGTCGGTGTCAACTGTTAAGGTGTGCAGGAGAACTTGGAGCAAGCCGACGCCAAAACCAGATGGCACGTCACTGTTAAGATGCCAATGGATAACCGCCTGGGGTTTGAGTTCGTTTCCAGCATTGCCGCCATAAGTGCCTGACAGCTGGTAACCCGTAACTTTGTAAGGAATTTTTAGATTGGGAACAGTGCTTAAGCCAATACGTTGGACTGCGTCGATGGGCATGCGGAGTGAATCGGTTAGCCGTTCAGGAGTGAGTTTGAGCCAAAAATCGTTACCGCAGCCAATCAAAGGCTTTGCCATTTCGTTAAGCAAGCCATCGAGGTTGATGTCTTCACAGAATTTGTCCACGGCTGCTTTGGCTTCGGCGGCTTTCTCGTATTTTTCATCTGCCGTAGTGTAGAACCCCATGCCAACAGTCGAAGCGGCCAGTAGATCCACGCTGCTTTTGCAGGTTGGGTCTCGGTCATAGAGCTTCATCACATCGGCGAGCGGAATGCATGACGTGTCAAAGAAGACTCTGCCGTTTGGAGACGCAACTCCTGAAGCTGGCGCATAGGAAAGTACTTCCTTGATTTTCTTGATGACTTTGCTCATGACGTTTTAACCCTGAAGTTTTTGTTTAGCCCAAAAAAAGAGGGAAAATAGCGTATTGTTTGCCATGGCGTTTAGGTCATGGTTTGCTTAACGTTGGTCATGCGTGCGATAGCTTTGGAGCGGAGAATGCCAGCGCCAAACCGTGTAGTTCCACGTACACCGTACTTGCCAGTTTTGACGTCTTCCCAGTCTTCCACGGTTACATCTCGGCGAAGAAGCATAACTGAAGCCACGCGGATATCGATTGCATACATTGTTCCGTTGGGAACCAGAGTGCTTGACTGTACAGTCATGCCTAGCACGCTACCGATAGTGCCTTGAGCGATGTCGGTCTCATTACTTGGCAAATAGACGGATTTCACAAACTTGTCATCATTGAGCAGTTGGTGCAGTTGCATCTCGTTAATCGCCAGCACGTTAGGATGCCATTTTTCTCTTCGGACGGCTTCATGCAAACTCAAAAGAGACGCCCAACTTGCCACGGCTCCGCCACCAGCTAACTCTGCGC
Organism: Candidatus Bathyarchaeota archaeon; assembly: GCA_026014725.1. Taxonomy (NCBI): domain Archaea; kingdom Thermoproteati; phylum Candidatus Bathyarchaeota; species Candidatus Bathyarchaeota archaeon. The sequence goes on from JAOZHV010000008.1 coordinate 5,327, forward strand.
CTGTTGCCAAATCAGCAGCCAGAACCGCGGCGTACAGAGCAAGTATGGCTTCGGTTTCTTTTTGTCCCAGTGCTCTGCCTATGTTGTCGACTGCTTTGCTCATGACGTTCCATGTGGCGTCTTCCAGGTATTCGCGGGTCCATTCGTCTGAGGATTCGGCTAGCTGGTTTGTGTAGATGTCCACGGTTGAGGGTTTCTTTGCGCTTAGTCTTGTGACTGCGCCTTCAGCATAGCGATAACCGACTGCCCCTTCATCAAGTGGGAACCGTTCCATTGCCTCGGTTGTCGGCATGACGGTTATGATGTTTCTACCGATCAGCTCTGGCCATGCGGCGTCCACCATGGTGTCGTGCATTCTGCCCAAGGCGCCTGCAGCATCGCTGAAGAAGCCTTCTTTGACGCCCATCTGCACGTACCGTTTGAGGAATGGGTGGTCGGCTTTCTGCTTTAGCTTCTCGTAGAGTTCCCGTTGGTCGTTTGGCTTAGCCATCAAGTTTTCATAGAGTCTTGGCTTCATTTCGGGTCACTTTCCAACAGTTATGAAAATCAGGTCGCCATCGTTGACTGCGGATTCAAGGGCTGTGCCAAGTTTGCGGTTGTAGAATATGGTGTAGGTTGCAGCGCCGCCTTCGTCTACTGGCTGGTCCACGAGCTGAGAGACTTTGCCGCCTGCAGCACTGCATACAGCTTTACCTCGTGCGATGGCTCCGTTTGCTACGACTTTGACTTTGCCTTTTCTGAGGACTGGGCACATTTCTGTGGCAAGAACGGTTTTGGTTGCGATGCCTATGGCGTCATCTCCGCCTGGGCTTGGCGAAACCTTGTCGTCAGCGCTCAAATAGACGGGTGAACCTTTGGTGATGCCGACTGCGGCTTCAAAAGATTCGATTTGGACTGTTGGGTCGTCGGTTTCTCCTGCAGCTATCGAAGCATTGTCTGTTTTATCGACCATTCAAAATCAATTCAGTTCTAAACTTTGAATTTCCCAAAGTTCGTCCTTTGGTACTCTTCCCCACAAAAGTGAGCAAAATCATGGTTTCTTCAACCTCTCCTTAGCAATAGAGCTCTCCTTGTCAAGCACTCCACGCATCTCTTGACACATCCTCTGTGGCCCCAGATGCCAAGAATGCTCAACCGCCCTAGACGGGAACTTATCCCGTACACGGTCAAGACTTGAAAGGTGCTCAACAACAGGCATCAACGTCGGCGGGTCTTTTAGCAGGTCCACGCCTGGCACCAGCTTTTTGAGTTGCTCAACAGTCTGGTTTGCACCCGCAAGCTTAGTCTCGGTTTCAGCAAGCTTGGCTTTCAGTTGCTCTGCCGTGTTGTCCAAATTGCATACGGAGCTTTCGATTTTGAGTTCACCAGCAGCCGAACACAACTTTTTGAGCGCTTGAGCCTTAAGTTCAGGCGAAATCTTTGTTTGGTCGAGCCGCTGCAGGGCAGCAACGACGTGAGCTTGGTCGAGGTTGCCTTCTGCGTTCTTGTACTCTAAATGCCGTAGGCTGCGTGGCGTGGTTTTGCCTTGATCGTCTTTGGTGCCTCCGGGTTCGATAGCGGCAAAACAATCGTCCGGCAGGTTGTTGACGTAGGCGGTGTCCCATTCTGCCTCTTGAACACCAGCCTTTCGGAGTGCCTCTGCGATTTTTGTATTTACGAGCTTTTCTAAAACTTGAACATTGGTTTCGGGGATGCCTGGAACGGCTACTAGGCTTAACTCAGCGTTGTGCAGGCCATGGGGAACTTTGCCATCCACAACATCGACCGCCTCATAATCAGCACCGACGCTTACATGCTGAACGAGGCCTTTGCGGATTTTCTCGGCGGTTTCCCCATCGTAAATCTCCGCCTCATACCAGAGGTTGTGGCCATCCCAGTCAGTTTTAGTCACCTTGCCGACGGCGTTAGGCACAGCGACATGCTCAATATACACGGGTGCATTGGCCAGTTTGCTTGAAAAGCTCTGCAGCTCCTCGGAAGTGTAGATATTGAGGTTTCGGCTCATACCTGTGCACATGGCCACGCCCCGAATACGCAAGGGCTTACCTGACATGGCTTCAAGAACGGTAAAAGGCAAAAGCGAAGATAGATGTTCCCGAACACGTTTATCCTTGCTGCCAGAGCTCTCTTGAGACATAACTAAATCACCAAGAAAACAATCCGAGAACTACCCATTAATGGATTGAGAGTGCAAATACGCTACTAGCGCAAACACGCTTACACAGAAATTTTTAAATTAAGACTCCTAAAAAACTCCAAATCAGCTTCCGCTTGCTTAATCTTCTTCAAAGCGTTTAACCGCGAACGAGTGACAGTTGGCGCTTCAATCCTAAGCTTGCCTGCAATCCTATAATCATTCAACCCCTCGGACCAATAGCGCAAAATCTTCTTTTCTCGCTCAGTCAACGCCACGTTATTTCTCCTCTTCAGAACCGCTATGTAGAGACACGCCTTCGGCTAGCAAATCCTTCTCCGATACTCTGTAAGCGTCCACACCGAAGCTTGTCATTGCCCAGCACCAACCCCGTCGCTCAACAACAGTCGAATCCAACTCCTTAGCCAGCCGCTTATTCATCCGAACAATCCGACGAGTAACCTGATGACGAGCAACCCTGAAGTCAGTTAGCTTCGCCGCTATGTCTTTAGGCAACAGCCCAGGAGCGCCCGCTTCAAATAACAACTGCAGAATAGCCTTGTCAACCTCGTCACAGCAGGCAGCCTCTTCAATAAGTGACTTCTCAAAATGCAGTGAATCCTTCAAACCCGCAAAAATAACCTTGAGCAACAGCTTAATCTCAGCTACGTCACGGTCCAGTTTCTTGTCCTTAGCAAGCAAATACTTGAGCTTTCCAACTTTATCGGCTTGGCTACGCTTCGTTTTTACCGCTTTTTCGCCTGAAATGCCCATGTTTTGAACAGGTTCTTTGCTTGCTTCCATATCAAAATGCACACTCCAAGAGTTCCGCTTCATGCAGAGCAACCACTTTTAACCGTCTGACAGCTACACCAAATAACCGTAGAAAAGCAACTCCTGAAAAGCATGGACTTTTTCCATGCCCTCGGTTATGTCTCAAAAGGGCTTTTGAACAGGTTTTAACAGCTAAAAACCTAAAACTGAAGCTAAGAAACATAGCTTTTTCCTCCCTCTCCACCTGTCTTGGGTGCCTCTTGGTTGCCGCCTTCTAGACTTCCAACAAGTCGTCCTAAGGCATCCGCAACCTTGGCTAAGTCGCAGCCCATCTTCTCCAACTTTGCAAGACTACCAGAAATCCGTTCCAAATCACTAAGAGCAGTTTCCACCTGACCCTCCAGTTTCTTAACCCGCTCAGGCATCAACAAATATTCAACCGCAGCGTCACGGCCAAGATGATCCAGCTCGCCCTCATCCTCGCCTGGGCTATCATCAATCAACCGCTTTGGCGTACTCACCTCAAAGTAACGGTTTAACAGGTTAGCTACTGGGTCGTCAATACCAAGTTCATGTCGCCTGTTAATTTCGCCCTGTCCCAAAACGCAACCATATTTTGCCATTAAGCCTTGAGCTACTCTATCCGCTGAATTCTTAGCTAAAGTCACTAGTTCCCCGGGACTACGCCCATACAGCGTTTCTACATGAACAATCCAAGATGTCGTCGTATGCCTAACTTTGACGCCTTGCTCTAACCCCAAAAGTGCGGTCCAGTTCTGCATCTCAATCCGCTTAAAATCACCCAACGGATAAACACCCTCACGCAAAATCGGAAACTTGAAAAAGCACCTATGCAACCGAAAGACGCCGCTACTGAAGAGGACGCCCTCACAGGATATGAGAAAATTTTGACCGCGCTCAGTTAACTCATAATCGATGATGTTGCTGCGCTTTAATCTGCGGATTAAACCAGCCTTTTCCAGCTTTTTAACATAGTAAGCTACATGCTGGCGCTTCCATCCACGGGCACGCCCTATCTTGGCAGGGTACATCTTAACCTCGATGCCTTTGAGTATGGGGATGACGCGGGAGCGGACAGTATTGAAGTCAAATTTGACTTTTGACTTTGAAAGCGAAAAATTTTGACTTCTATCTTCAGCGCCAACCAAAACATTTTCACCTCAGCTTCGGAACCACATTTTCCCTAATTCGCTGCCTAAGCGCCTCAATGCCATCGTCGAGCTCTGCCAAACTCAGCAAGCGTTTACCGTGGAAATCGGCTAAAGCTGCCCTCAAGGAATCGCGGTTTTCAACAGTGTCTTTTATGCGAAAGAAAGCAGAGATGCCAGAAATGCCCTTGACAAGGACTGGCGCCATCATGACTTCGAACTCATCGTTTTTAGGAGTCCCAGGCGCAAAATAGCAGTGCTCCAAATACTGCCCAAAGCCGCCGTTGTAGCCAAAAACAATCCAGCGCTCATCGGTCAGCCAATCAACAGCGTTTACTCTGCTAAGAACCAGATCCAACAAAGCCCTCCTTATGCTGGATAGTCTGCCCTCTCAATTTGAACGCCGAGCAGGCTTCACTTGATGCTATACGATTGACTGATTTCTTGCCCTTCATGGTGGGCTCGCTGCAGCGTCCGCACCAAGAAACGCAGTCCATACAGTAGAAAACTTGACTACTTAAAAACTCAGAATGCGCCCAGTCAGGACTTAACCTGTCTGGAGTAGGTTGTCTAGAAAAGAAAAAAGGGGAAGAAGAACAGGATGAATTCGAGTCAAATATGGCGGGCCCGCTGGGATTTGAACCCAGGACCTCCGGCTCCGCAGGCCGGTGTCATAATCCGTACTAGACGACAGGCCCATTTGATTGGACTACGGTACTACGTACCTAAATATGAAGTTTTTAGTTTGCGGAACAGCTTTGAATCGTTTATGTCAGTAACGTATTGGAACCCTGCTTCTATGAGTTGCGTTGCTTCTTCCACTGTTTTGGCGACTTTGCAGATGTATTCTTCGTTTTGCGGTAGAGCGAGCAATTGAGTATAGCGAAGTGTCGTTTTTATGTTTCTGTGACCGAGCATTTTTTGGACGTACAGGAGGTCTTTTGTTTTTGCGTATTCTGTGGTTGCTTTCCAGTGTCTGAGGATGTGGAAGTGGATTTGTAGTAGTTTTGGGTTTTGTAGTCTGAAGGCTGTGCGTTTTCTTTGTTTCCTAAATGTGCGGTCTAGGTTTCTCATTGAGGTGTATTTCCAGATTCTGCCTTCGTGTTCATGCGGTTGGACTGCGAGCATTTTTAGGAGTTTTGGCGAGATTGCGAATGCTCGGGGGTTGCTGCCTTTTTCAGGTGTTATGCGTATTGTGCCGGTTGTTAAGTCGATGTCGGTCCATTTGAGGTTGAATGCTTCTCCTCGTCTTGCGCCTGTTTCTTTTAAGACTTGTAGAAAGAGTGCCATTTGCCTGCTTGAGCCTGCGATTAAATCGTCGATGTCTTTTTCCGTTGGGATTGGCGGTATTTTTTCGATTGGGTAATACTTTGGTTTTTCCCATGTTTGCCCTTGCATTTTTAGGAAGAGCGTATATGCCTTAACAAGGTTCCATTTTCTGCCTTTTCCGCAGTTTTGTTTAGCTATGGCTTCTTTAACGCTTTCCGGGTCGTTTAGGTTTGCACCGTTTTTTGCGAGCATCTGCAGGATTTTAAAGTATGTTTGAGCAGTGGTTTCAGCGTATCCTTGCTTTTCCATGTAGCAGAAGAATTGAACGACTTTGCCCTTCATTTCTGCGTTTAATGCTACTGTGGCTCCCGCTAGCCCTTCTCTTAGCGGCTCTATTGCTGCCAAATTTTTCACTTGCCCATGGGCGAATGGTTCAGCGCCTATTTGGCAAATAGAACCTTTACCAGAAGTCATATTAAATGATTTGGAGCCACCCTTTTCTGAGAAACGGTAACCGCAGTCTCGGCAGAGATACCTCTGCACATCGCCCGAATCGGTTTGGCGAACACCATCCTTGTATAGTCTCTGCGATGTGCACTCTGGGCAACGTAGCAAATGCTTTTTCACCTGCAAGAGAGGTAGGTTTAGATTGAGAATTTATTCTGGGAGAGTTAATTGGCCATCGTACTCCCAATACGTCTTCTTAAACAGGTCATACGTTGATTGAGAAATATCACTCCAGTTGTTGTTTAGAACCGCAACTACTGAGTCGTTTTCAAAAAGGGTATCGCCATCTTCGTCCTCTTTGCCACAATTAGAGCAATTCTAGTCGTAAACTTCCTCTTCTTCCATGGCTGAAAGCGGTATTTTGATTGTCCTATGAGACCGCATTTAGCACAGGTCGAAATGCCTGGAGTGGGATAATCCTCTAAATAATCGATTGAGCCACATTTAGGGCATAGTCTGATTTCGTTCGATTGCATTTGCATAACAATTTCTCCTTATGTTTTTAACGCTTCTCCAATTCAACTAAATGAGATAACGAGGTACACAATTTGAAAAAGCGAGTTGAGGATTGCTCCTCAATAGTACACATTTTTACCCCAAAAATATGCCAGTAGTTGTCCAGACCACTTATTCGTTGAGGATTTGTTGAAAGAGCCAGGGTTATACTCATAAATCACTTAATTGTTTTAGAGCGTCAAGACTGTCTTGCGCCATCACTGGGCTTGCTGTTAGGCGCTCACCCCAGCCAGCCACGGCGGGAGACAGCTAATTAGGTTAACACCTATAATTAGCAGAGTTACAGCTTGCTATTAAGGCTATTTGACAGATACGTGTAAATTTCGTGCTTTGCGGAGTGTGCCTGCAAGAGGAACCAGCGAACTAAATTTTAGAGAATAAGCCTTGCTTGTCTTTGCTCAATAAAAGGGGTAAATGAGCCGTTCAAAGCCAAAGACTTCGTGATTAAATAAGTAAAATAGATTTAGCTTATCTAATAAGCGCAAATTTTATATGCTTAGATGTCGTAGCTTGCTTGGTTGGATTCCGAATGAAAAGTGACATGGCAGAATGGATAAACCGCCGCTACAGCCTCCTCTGGGACGCGTTTAGCGACAAACCGTTTAGATTTGAAGATGCAGCCAAACTCCTAATGGAAAAAAACAAAGACGCTTGGGAACAGGTACCCGTTTTCCTCTCGCAGCTGCGCAAAGCAGGCTTTTTGTCTGCTGAGTCTGATGCGAGGGATGCACGGCAGAAACTTTACCGCCTCCACAGCCGCGAAGCAAAAATCGCAGAGAAGCTGGGCCGCGGAGACATCGATGCCTTGCTAAAGCGGGCAGCCGACCTCATCCGCACCCGCGTGGACTACAAGTTCATCCTGATTCTGCTCTTCATGAAACGCATAAGCGACAAATGGGAAACCGAGTACGAGGAAGCCTACAAAGAGGCGCTAGCCGACGGCCTAACCCCAGAAGACGCCAAAGCAGAGGCAAAGCGTGACGAGTACCACCTCTTCAACCTCCCCGAAGAATACCTCTGGGAGAATCTGCGCCGAAACGTCAGCGGCCTAACCGAACAATTCAGCAAGGCACTTAAGGCGATTGCCGAGCGCAACCCCGAGCTAAAAGATGTTGTGGATAGTGTGGATTTTGTGCAGTTTGCCAGCAGCCGAGAAAACGCCGAAACGCTGCGCCAGCTTGTCGAGCTGTTTAGCGAGAAGAAACTCAATCACGTCAGCGCCGATGTTTTGGGCGATGCTTACGAGTGGATTCTCCGCTACTTCGCGCCTACTAAAGCTAAAGAGGGCGAAATCTACACTCCCCGAGAAGTCATCAAACTCCTAGTCGAAATCCTCGACCCCAAACCGATGGAAAGCGTTTATGACCCTGCTTGCGGCAACGGCGGCATGTTAATTGAAGCCTTCAAACACGTAGAAGCCAAATACGGTTTCGAGGAGACGCAGAAGCTGTTTTTGTTTGGGCAGGAAGTTAACCAGCGCACCATCGCCCTCGCCAAAATGAACATGTACATTCACGACATCCGCGACGCCCACCTCGAGTTTGGCGATACTTTCCTCTACCCCAAATTCAAAGAAGCCGACACAATCAAGCCCTTCGACGTAGTTTTAGCGAATCCGCCGTGGAACCAAGACGGCTACGACGAAGAAGTCCTCAAAAAAGCCGAGTTCTACAAAAAACGCTTCAGCTTCGGTTTCACCCCCCGCCAAAGCGCAGACTGGGCATGGATAGAACACATGCTCGCCTCCGCCAAAGACAACGGCAGCAGAGTCGGCATAGTCATAGACAACGGCTGCCTCTTCCGAGGCGGCAAAGAAAAAACCATCCGCACCGCCGTCCTCAGCGCCCAGCACGACCTCGTCGAATGCGTCATCCTCCTACCCGAGAAACTCTTCTACAATACAGGCGCACCCGGAGCAATCATAATCTTCAACCACCACAAACCCGCCGAACGCAAGGGCAAAGTGCTCTTCATAAACGCCTCCAAAGAAGCCGAACAGCACCCCGAAGTACGCAAGCTCAACCGCCTCTCAGACAGCAACATCCAAAAAATCGCCGACGCCTACAAACACTTCACTGAAGAGAAAGGCTTCTCCCGCATCGTCACGCTGCAAGAGATACTGCAAAACGACAGCAACCTAAACGTCACGCTGTATGTGATGCAGGATGAGGAAAACGAAGGAATCAACATAGCCCAAGAATACGCCGAACTAAAAGAACTAGAAAAGCAGAGACAGCAAGTTACAGAAAAGTTGGAAGGCTATATTTTAGAAATAAACCAAGCTTTAGGTGAAGTTGGAGGTGAGCAAGCATGAGTCAAGAAAAAGACGCTTGTATGAAGGCAATTCTAAAATTTCTCTATGATGTTCATGAGAGCGCTCGAAGCCTAAAAAACAATCGTGCATCTATAAGCGAATTGAAACAAGCATTAAAAAAGCTTGGTTACAAAGAGCAGGAAATAGTCAGTAAACTTGACTTTTTGATTGAAGCAGGCTGGATAAAGGTTGAAAAGGATGAGTATGAGTTTACAACTCCGAGAGGATTCACAAGGAAAGGCGTCAAGGAATATTACAAAATTTCCGACACGGGAATCAACTATTTCGCTGGTCCTTCCGAGTTTCAGAGAGTAGAAAAATCGATTTCGGGCATAAACATCAACAACGTTAACGGTGTAACTATAGTTGGAGATAGTAACTATGTTGTGAACAAACAATATTTGGACTTGTTCAGAAGTTTATCATTTCTTTCAGAAGTTGTGAGAACATCCTCTGAACTTACCGATGAAGAGAAACTAAACTACGTTAAAGATATGGAAACAATCAAAGACCAACTGTCCAAGCCATCCCCTGACAAGAGTATCATAAGGTTGGCATGGGAGAAACTAAAGCCGCTGGCAACTGTTGAAGGAATTGTTTCCTTTTTCAAGTATGCTTCAGAAGCAATAGGAGCATTACTAAAATGAGCAAAGTGCAACTTTATCGAGAAACAGTGTTTCAAGAATCACCTATAGGTAAAATCCCAAGCGACTGGCTAACTCGAACCACCGATGAACTATTTACGGTTGAAACAGGAACTACCCCTTCAACAAAAGAAGAGGCTTACTGGAAAGATGGCACAGTAAACTGGATAACACCAACTGACCTGAGCAAGCTGGATGGAAAACTGCGCATAAGGGGAAGCGAAAGAAAGGTCACAGAAAAAGCACTAAAAGAATCAAATTTGACACTAATGCCAAAAGGCTCCATAATCCTGTCAACCCGTGCACCAGTCGGCTATGTGGCTACTTTAGAGGAAGAAGCTGCTTTCAACCAAGGATGCAAGGGATTAATACCCAAAGACACAGGGCAGATATTCACAGACTTCTATAGCTACTACCTATCAAGCAAAAAGGAAGTACTCCAAAACTTGAGTTGCGGAAGTACTTTTTTAGAGCTAGCAAAAAACAGGCTGGAAAAGTTCAGCATGCCCCTTTTCCCAATCTCTGAGCAGAGGGCGATTGTTGGGGTTTTGGGTGTTGTTGACTGCGCCATCGAGCTTGCTGACCGCATAATTGCCCAGACGGAGCGGCTTAAGCGGGGGTTGATGCAGCAGCTTCTAACACGCGGCATAGGACACACAGAAACCAAACAAACACCAATAGGAAACATACCCAAAACATGGCAAGTTGTCACGCTTGGTGAAGTTTGCGAACAAAGAAATGAAATGTTTCAACCGACGGAAACAGACTCTTACACGTTTGTTGGGCTAGAGCACATCGGTTCAGGCGAAGCAAAAGTGAGGAATTATTCTAAAGACGCATCTCTAAGAAGCTCCAAATTCAAGTTCTACTCTGGAGACCTATTGTATGGCAAGCTGCGACCTTACCTTGACAAGGCCGCCTTGGTTGATTTCGACGGAATTTGCTCAACCGATTTACTGGTTTTGAAAAACAAAGAGGTCGTCTCAAAAGAGTTTCTTGCATATATTCTCCATTCAAAAGATTTCCTTGACCATGCAATAGCTACAACTTCTGGAACTAATCACCCACGAACGTCTTGGAAAGCTATTAGCAAATTCAAGTTTGCACTACCCCCCATACCCGAACAACAAAGGATTGCTGATACTCTTTTCACAGTTGATAAGAAACTTACAATAGAAAGTCAAGAAAAGGCAAAATTGGAACGAGTTAAGCGGGGTTTGATGGATTTGCTTCTTACTGGTAAAGTTAGGATTAAGGTGGATTGATTAGGGTATGCCGTTGTTTAGTGAGAAGTCTTTGATTGAGGATTATTTTGTTGAGCAGTTGGTGGAGCGGAGCGGGAAACGTTGGAAATTTGTAGCCGCCGACGAATTGGAGCGGGAAGCCACTGAGGAGCCGTTGCTGACTGCCGCGTTTATCCGCGCCCTCAAACGCCTAAATGCCGACATCTGCATTGGCGATGATGAAGTTAAGCAGGTCCTAAACGAACTCAAGCTCCGTGGCAGCGGCAGCGAGGATGCAAAGAAAATCCTCAACTACCTAAAAGACGGCGTCCCCGTCAAATTCGAAAAAGAACGCGTTGTCAAATACGTTAAACTCTTCGACTACGACAAAGTTGCAGCTAACGATTTTGTGGTCAGCCGCCAAATCACCCACCAAGCCGCAGACAAGCAAATCCGAAACGACATAATCCTCTACGTCAACGGCATCCCGCTGGTTAACATTGAATGCAAGAACCCCGCCAGCTTAACCGAAACATGGTACAACGCTTTCATGCAGATACTGGGCTATGAGCGGGATGTTCCCGAACTCTACAAATACATTCAACTGGGCGTGGCATCGGATAACAAAGCCAAATACTTCACGACGCAGCCGTGGCAGCAAAACGGCGAACCCCGATACTACGAATGGCGAGACGCAGGTAAAGACTCCATAGACTCCACAATCCAGATGCTCATGCCAGAAACCCTCCTAAACATCATCCGCAACTACCTCTTTATCCGCATCGAACGGGGAGCCACAACCAAAGTCGTCACCCGATACATGCAGTACCGCGCCGCCGAACAAATCAGCAACCGCGTCTTGGGCAACATTGAGGGCAAAACCGACAAAACCAAAGGCTTGGTTTGGCATTGGCAGGGCAGCGGCAAAACCTTAACCATGATTTTCGCCGCCAACAAACTCTACCGCCACCCCACATTGGCGAATCCGACGGTGTTTTTTGTGGTGGACCGCGAAGAACTCGAAGGGCAGCTCAGCGACGAATTCAACGCGCTAGACATAACCAAACCCGAAGTTGTAGACTCTATCCATGCGCTGCGGCGGATTATTCAGCATGACGAGTACCGCGGCAAAAGAGGCATATTTATCACGCTTATCCACAAGTTCCGCCCCGAAGAACTAGCCGAACTGCAGAAAGAACTTGATACCCTGAGCAAGACACGGGAAACCATCCAAAACCGCAAAAACGTCATCCTCTTCATAGACGAAGCCCACCGCACCCAATACGGCACCCTAGCCGCCCAAATGAAGGAAATCCTCAAAAACGCCCAACCATACGCCTTCACGGGCACCCCAGTCGCCAAACAAGGCCACGACACCTATGGCGAATTCAGCTATCCCCCAGACGAGAAATACCTCGACAAATATTTCATGACAGACAGCATCGAGGATGGCTTCACTCTAAAAATCGCTTATCAGCCTCGGCTGGAGGAGGATGTGCACCTCAAAAAGGACATGCTTGAAGCCTTCTTGGAAGTGAACATTGAGGAAATCCCCGAGAACCTCCAGGATGTGGTTGAGGAGAAGGCTAAGCAGAAACTCAACATCGCCAAAGTGTACCTGGAGAACCCTGACCGCATCAAAAAAGTAGCCCAAGACATTGCTGAGCACTTTAAGGAGAATTTGGATGGCCGATTCAAAGCCATAGTCGTCGCCGTGAACAGGCTTTCATGCGTGCGGTATAAACGGGAACTCGACAAGCTACTGCCAAAAGAAGCCTCAGAAGTCGTCATGACCTACAACCCCCTCAAAGACCCCAAAGAAATCCAAGACTACCTCAAAGAAGAAATCAGCCGCAACCACGGCAAAGACATAGAAGACATCCGCAAAGAAACCATAACACGCTTCAAAGAAGAGCAGAACCCAAAAATCCTCGTCGTAACCGACATGCTCCTCACAGGCTTCGACGCACCCATCCTGCAAACCATGTATCTCGACAAACCCCTCAAAGAACACCGCCTCCTCCAAGCCATCGCACGAACCAACCGCCCATTCAAAGACCTCAAAGAAGCAGGCCTAATCATCGACTACGTCGGCATCCTAAAAGAATTCACCCGCGCATTCGAAAACTACACCAAAGAAGACATCAGCGGCATACTCATCAACACCGACGACCTCGTCAAAGAATTCACCCAAAAACTCGACGAAACCACCCAGCTCTTCGCCGACGTACCCAAAGACCAATACGACCGAGAAACGATGAACAAAGCCTTCCAAACCATAACCACCAGCGAAGAAGCCACCAAAAAATTCCAAGCCAACTACAAACGCCTAAGAAAACTCTTCGAGCTACTAGGTCCACACCCTATTAAACTGGAAAAACTCAAAGACTACGCATGGCTAACCCAAATCTACAACTTCTACCTCCACGAAACCCGCCAAGACCTAGCCAAAGAAAACGCCTTAGCATACAAGTACTTCCAGAAAACCCTCAAATACGTCTACAAATCAACCGACGTCAAAGGCATAGACGAACAATACCCACAAATCGAATTCGACGCAAACTACCTCAAAAACCTCCAAGAGAAACTCAAAACCAAAGAAGAAAAAGCCGCCAACATCCTCTTCACACTAAACCGCTTCGTCAAAGTCGACGAACAACGCAACCCAATCTACGAGGACTTAGCAGACAAAGTAGAACGCCTCCTCAAACTCTGGAAAGAAAAAACCAAAAACTTCGAAAAAATCTACAACGACAGCGCCGAAATCTTCCAGCAAATCCAAGCACGCCAAGCACGGCAGAAACAACTCCAATTCACAAACATGCAGTACGCCATATTACTGGACATGGAAAAAACCATCCCCAACCCCGGCGACCTAACCAAAGACACCCAAGAACTCGCCACCCAGCTGCAACCGTACCTGTTCAAGGGCTGGCAATACCAACAAACCGCCAAAAAAGCAGTCGAAAGCACAACCCGCAGATACCTGAGAAAATACATAAGACAAAATAACCTCTCGCTAGCTGACTTAGAAACGCTTTACCAGAAGATTATTGATAGCGTGAAGAGCTATGCCTGAAACCCCCCAGTACAGCTTTGAATACCGAGATGTGAAGCATCCCCGGTGCGAGTTCAAGACGGGGTCGCTTTTGATTGTGCTGCCTAAGAAGGGCTGGACACCAGAGCAGGTGCTGGAGAAGTATGGGAAATGGATCAAGCGCAAACAAGCAACGATTAACACGGCGGTACAGCAGACTAACGGAACTGCCCTCATCAAAGACAGAACAGACAAAGAACTCAGGGCACTCGTGCAAAAATACGTTGAAGCTGCCCAAAAAGACCTCAACACAAAAATCAACAAAATCTACTACCGCAAAATGACCACTAAATGGGCAAGCCACAGCCAAAACAGCAACCTAACCATAAACACCCAACTCAAATACCTCCCAGAAAACCTCATCAGCTACATAATCTACCACGAAACCGCGCACAACATCGAAAAGAGGCATAACGAAAACTTTTGGGCGCTCGTAAACAAAAAGCAACCTGACGCTCAAACAAAAGAGGCAAGCTTGCTAACGTACTGGTTTCTCATTCAAAATAACCTAAAGCAATCCGTTCAAAAAACTGTTTCTTGAGTAACTTTCTCACCACAGCGCCTATTTAGAAGTTCAATTATTTGCTCTATAGACGCATGCATTTCTTTTAGTTCTAAATTCAAAGACTCAACCTTCTCCTCGATTGCATTAACTTGTTCAGGCATACGCAAATAATCAACTGCATTTTTAGTTCCAAAATAATCGATTTCTCCTAAACCTTTGCTGCGGTCAATCTTAGCTTCTGGCGTACTAATCTCAAAGTACCGGCTGACAAACTCGGCAACTGGGTCATCAATCGCAAAATGAGGTTTTCTGCAAAGCTGCCCTTCTTGCAGTAGACAATGGTATTTCTGCATTAACGCTTTGGCTGTTCTGTCAGCAATAGTTTTAGCCGTATCTTGAAGCATCGAAGGATTTTCGCCATACAAGGCGTCAACGTTAATGATGACGCTTGAAGGGGTGTGCTGCACATTCACGCCGCCTTCTAAACCAAGAAGCGCCGTCCAATTAATCAACTCGACTTTCCGCCACTCGCTTGGCCAAACCCCGTCTTGGAGCAAGCCATAACGGTATTTAGCGTTATGCAACCGCCAAATCTTGCTGCCGACAAGCACGCCCTCAGCCCTGTCGAGAAAGTTTTTACCTTCATCAGTAACTATGTAGCAGACCGAACTGCTTCTTCTTTCTCTGTGGATAAAACCGACTTTTTCCAGTATATTTGTGTAGTAGGCAACATGGGGCTTGCTCATTTTCAACATACGCGCAATCTCGGCACTGTACCTACCTGCAGCTAAGAGCTGAAGGATAGGAACAATATTAGCCCTAACACCCTTAAAGTTCAATTTAACTTTTAACTTAGGGCTAACTTTGTTTTTACTTTGGTTTTTTTGTTTACTCAACTTGATTCACCTGTTATTTTGATACAGTTTTCTGAGGCGCATGAAAAATTGTCAAGCAACTGGAGTTGAAAGACCTTTGGTTCATTTTGCACCAAAGGTACGCCTGCCTGCAGGCGCATAGAAAAATTCCAAGTAACTGGAATTGAAAGCATACTCGCTTTTTTAGAAATTGCTAGATTCATGTCAAATTGCCGCTTTTATGTTAAAATATAAGTTTAAAGCGCTGAACAATAGGAGTTCATTGACGCTGTATTCTGCACTTATGCCTCTAAAACTGCAATCAAAACTTAAATTCATCACTTTATTGAATACTTTCTGTACAAAACTGTCTATATGTTATGCTTCACAGTATATTATTAGCAAGTCGGGGAGTACGCTTTAAGGCATTGCATTATAGCAAAGGGCGTACCGATCAAAACAGCGAAAGACAGGTACGTGAAAAAGACTTTGCTTTAATGGGCTGCACAGCAATGTTGCATGGAAGCATTGAGCAACATGGTCAAAGCGGTGAAAGACCATGGAGCGTCTAAGACAAGGCTTCAATGGGCCGCAAACAACATTAAGGCTTAGACCCGACTTGCACTTAATTATGAAATTCAACAGCTTCTGTTTTTGACCACTTAGCTTTCGGTTTAAAGGGATGGCTTTGCTTAAACAAATTGAAGAGACACAGCAACAGATGTCGAACCATAAATTAGGCCAAAGTCACCTTCAGCAAACCCTGGAAAGAAATCTTTTATGTTTCTTATGTTCAATGAAAGTACTGGTTTAGATGGTGTTAGCTCAATTAATTGATTTTTACTCACGTCTATTCTACCCTTTATCATGAAGGTTACAGCAAAACGCTTTTTCGCTGATAAATCAAGCCTTCAAAAGACTATCCGCATCACTAGAGATTACGGTGAAAGTAATCTATCCAAATTCCTTATGAAAAATTGACTACACAACCTGCTATGATGAAATTAATTCATTTGCGTTTAGCAAAAATATTACTATTTAGGTTTATTATTCAGACTGGTTCAAGCCAGTTCCGAGAAGTACAGATTCTCCTATTAGCTATTCTTAAACTTAAACAACTTGTCTGCGGGCACATCTCGACACATCGCAAACATAATACACACATAGATGAATCCACGTCGCCGCCTTTTAATTCGTACACTTCGTTAACCTGAACTGGGCAAACTCGTTTACAGATACCACACTTAGTACATTTTTCTTCTTCTTTATTTAAACGCAAAAGCGGCACCGCTTTTAACCACCTAAACCTATTGATAACCGCAACCGATATGCCCGTTGGGCAGAACCTGCACCATAACCGTCGCACCTTAAAAGATACCGCTAAAATTGACAAAACAAATAGGTAAGATAAGGGCTGAGATAGTTCTGTATTCCTTAAGTAAAGCAGGATTTCCCCTACATATGGAAAGGTTAAGCTTAGCTCGTTTACTTCTAAGAGAGCACCAAAAGGCGACTGCCATGGTAGAATTATCGGCTGAAGCGGTTCCAAAAGAAAAGCATATGGTGTAAAAGGCGGGCGCATCCAAATAAAATTCAGGGCGTCAGAAGGTGAAGCGGTGCCCAATAAAAAACTTGCCACAGGCAATGCAAGAATTATCAAAGCAATTAAGTACCTGCTTTTATGCAACACTAAATTTAAGTTGTCTGGCAATCTCCAGTGGCGTATTCTCAATACTTTCCGCAGCAAGGTTATTGCGTCAAGATATAGTCCAAGAGGGCAAATCCAACCGCAAAAGACACGACCAATTAGCAAGGAAGGAAATATGATAATGACTAAAAGCAACCCTTTCCACACCCCCACTATTGAAACATAGAAGATTAAAAACCAGAATACCACTTGTACACTGATTCTTAAAAGGCTAAATCGCCTAGTCTTATCTCTCAACCATTTCAGCTATAAATTCACCCATTGGCTATGGCTAAACTAATTTTATATGTTCTTTATGTGCAATAATTGAGCCTTTTGTCAGTTAAAGTGTTTTCGCAGTTCCATGTAAAAGTACGGCGCCGAAGTAGTTAAGCAGGTAGATTCGAGTTTCTATGAAAGCAGTTTTAAACGAGTCTTTGCAACTAGGTCAAAATGTCTTAACGCTAAATTTCAAAGTTGAACTTGGCTGTTTTATGGTGTTTCTTAGACTTTCAAATGATGCTACGATTAGAAAAGTCAACATAGTTCAGAACGCGCTACATTGAAATTGTGGTTTGCTGAGGCTCTAGCACCAAATTAGGGAGATTTGAATGCAAATCACTATGACTATGATCCAATTGCGAGTTGTTAACCAGAGCCTACTCAGCCCACATCTTTTTCTCCCTTCACATTTTATGACTAAAAAAGGGGAAAGGAAATTTTTTCGTGCATGCTTATGGTCTTCTTTTTAGTGTCATTAGCAGTATTAGGCCGACTATTGCTATTGCAATTATGATTGCTATTCCCATGGCGATAACGTACATTTCGATTGGAGGCAGAGTAATTTGTGGGATTGGGGCAGGGGTTGCTTCTGGAGCGCCAACTGCAAAGCTTGTTTGTGCGAACGATGGATAGTAGGCTTTCGAGCCGCCGAATGTTGCAGTAAGGGTATATGCGCCTTCAATATCCGGTGTCCAGATGTAAGAGAATGTGCCGCTTGCATCGCTGATGGTGGTGCCTATATTGCGGTAGTTGCCATTAGAGTCGATAACATCAAGGCTAATTTCAACACCATTTATGTTTGTGGGGCGCTCAAAGTTCTTGTAGACATAAAGCATCCAAGCGCTTTGGTTATTGTCAGAAACTGCTGGGACTCCGTTTGGGAATCTTGCTTCAATGGCGTATTGTTTTGTGCCTGGTGATTTGTCCGTTACTGTACCTTTTATGACGACCGATTTTCCAAAGTCAACCGAAACGTCAGGCGCTGTCACGGTTGTAGCACTTGGTCCTTTACCAATTGCGTATACTTGCTGGTCATAGGAATCCATAGTGGCGATGATGCTGTCGCCTATAATTGCTCGTCCACCCCAATCGGTTTGACGGAACAAGCCATCTGCCCTAAATATTTCCTCTCCTGTTTCGGTATCAACGCAAGCGAATGGTCCACCGCGTGTTTTAGGGTCAACTGGCGAATGTTCTGATGTGCCCATGTAAATTCTTCCGTTAGTAAAGAATAGCGGTCTGATGTGCCATTGATTTGACCACAAGACTTGGTTATAGGGGTCGTCTGCCTCGTAGGTCCATTGTAGCTTCCCTGTTTGAGCGTCATAGCAGTATAGTACGCCACTCATGCCTTGAGAGAAGAGTTTACCGTAAGCAACGAAAGTACGCAATCCTAAGTAGTCTAGATAGTTCTGCGCTCCGGTTGGACCCCAAATGTAATCGCCTGTTTGTGTGCTAAAGCCCCAGTACTGCTGGGTTTCTTTGCTCCATACTGCAATTAACCCGTCATCGATGTTTCCTGCGGCTCGACTAATGGTTTGGTTACCGTTAACCCAGTCTGCTGGTGCATTCCAAACTTTGTTATAGAGCAAGGTTCCTAGACTTCCAGGGGCTAGGCTAATAGCCCATGTTTGAACATGTGTGGTGTTTGTGTTTGAGCCTACAACGCGGTCGTCTATCTTGTATAGGTATGCGCTTCCAGGCAGACCTCTTGGTATTGTTACGTTCCATTGATAGCCGTTAAGACCTAAGGGTGTCGATGCAGTCACGCGGCAGGTTCCTGTTGCGTTGAGAGTTTTTCCTTGAGGTCTCCAAGAGCCCCATTGGAATGACATTGGGTCTGTTCCCCAGTATGCATCTATGACTGCTGAGGAATTCCACATGGTCATGTATCCTCTTGTCAAGTCAACTTGGTATCTTATGATTTCTCCATGGGGACCATAGAGGTTGCTGCCCGTGGGGACGTTGGACATCGAGAATAGCCATCTGCCTGTTAATGGGTCAAAGGCGTGCCATGTGGTGCCAGATGTACACCACAAGTAGGCATGGGTTCCGTGAGCGTTGAATGAGTCCCAATTATATATTTGACCAAAGCTTGGGTTGAGGCGTTCTCCGGCGGGCGTAAGAAGCGGTTTTTCCCATAGTATCTGTCCAGAATGTAAGTCAACGGCAACGACCCAGTTGTCGACAGCAGTGCCTCCAATCGAATCGAATTTTACGTAAAAGAGTATTCCCTGTATTATAAGTGAGCCACTAAATTTGCCTTCATACGCATCACCTGTGTACGCACCCGCAGCTCCAAGGTCTCCTCCAGCTAAGCCACCTAGCACCAATGGGTGGTTCCAGAGGATGTGAGCTGTTTCAGGGGCATAGTCGTTGCCATTAGCTATACTATTTGAGGGTGTTGCAAGCCAACTTGCTGATATTGTTGACCAGTCTCTAAGTTGCGAGTCTATAGGTCTGCTCCAATATTCAGTTGGAAGGGCATGTTCTGGATATATGGGTATGGGGTCTTGTTGTACTATTAGTGTAAGTACTCGGCTATCACTGGCAAGCATAGTTGTGCCTAGTGGTGTGCCGGGTGTTGTTTTACCAGTCTCAGTTTTTTGCTCAGGGAAGTGAGTTTGTAGGGTATAGTTGCCTTCCATGGTTGGGACGTACACGGCTCCTGTTCCGCCTGTTGAGTCAGTTTTGAATGGTCCTAGCGTTTCTTTGCTGCCGTCTGGTCTTGTTACGGTTACTGTCAGTCCTGTCCAGCTTTCCTGCACTAGTGATAGTTGCTGTGTTATGCCTATGTGGAGTAGTGTTTCTTGGTTGACACCTACCGGGTTCGGTGTAGCACCAATATAAGCGTAGGTTGCTCTTGTGTCTGCAGTAACGGTTGGTATAGTGAGCAGGGGTATAGAAATAGCAAGAATCATAAAGAGTGCAAAAATGGTCTTATTTGTATTTTTTTGCATTTTTCTTTCTCCTAAGTTTGTTAAATTGTTCCATAATTAATTTAAGAACTGTTAACTAGCGCCTTCAGTGAAAATTGAATTTAAATAAATAATTCCAAGTGACTTGGGACTGTTTAAAAAAACTATTTATACATTCTACATCAAAAATATTGCTACGATAGAGATGCACTCGGACCTTTTAAATTGCCTAATGGCATACGGATTGACTCTAAACCAAGCAAAAATCTACATAACAATGATTCAATTCAAAGTCGATACTATTAAGGCAATTTCCAATTTCTCCAAGCTACCTGTAGAAAGTATTTATCGATCTATAGAAGGTCTAGAAAAAAAGCATCTTGTTGAAAAACAACTTAGTAAACCTATTAAATTTAAAGTATTGGCCCCTAAAGAAGCCTTACTTTTATTGAAAAAAATGGATAACGACAAGAGAGTTAGCTTATACAAGCAAACAGATTTTCTAGTTAAAGAATTAATAAACAATAAACCAACTGCTGAAACTCATTCCAACGAAACCGATACGGCACTAATATCTAGTTATGATGCATTCATACAAAAACTAGGTTTAGCTGTTCACAAAATGAACAAGACATTTCAAGGAATTACATGCTTGAACAATTTCAGGCTTGGCATGTTGCATAACGGCAGGTTTTATGAAAAGTGTGTTAAACGAGGAGTAAAATGTTATCATATTGTAACTTTGCCTCCAACACCCCAATCAATACATTTAGGCGATAGCCACTTATTGAATACTGGCTGTTGGGAGCGCAAATTCATCAAAGAACATTTTATGGAATTTGCTATTATTGATAAGCGAGAACTATTTATGTCCCTTACAGTTCCTCAGCAAGGAAAAAATCATAGGGCAATCCATACAACTAACTCTTGCCTGTTAACTATGGCTATGACTTATTTTGACATGCTTTGGATTAATGGAGAAGAAGCCTAAAACATCAATTAATGAATCTCATCAATCAACAATCAAGATTTAGCAATAATGTTTTAGCAGGCTCGCTTTAATGTTCCAAGAGCATTAATTTTGGTTTGTTTTTATTGTTCTTTTTCGGCATATCGTTTGTGTATACTGGAAGGATACGGTAATTCGCTTTCTACTTAGGCTCCTGCTAATTTCATTATTAATCCGGTTGTTTTCTTTTCCTTTGCTTGCATGCCCAAAACGTGCCACTTTCCAACGTTTCATGTCTCCTCTTATTATCTGGGGATTGCTGGTTAGTATGTAGAAGGGCAGTTTTGTCTGAGAAGTGTAGAGTTCAGCTATAAAGTTAAGAAGACGTTTACCAACACCTATACCCTGATAGTCAGGCAGCACAACTAAGCGGCTAACTCGAAAATATTTAGCCATCATCCTAACAGCAGCGACGGCGATAAACGCTATAGGCTTGTTTTGGTAGATAGCACAGTAGCACCTAACACCTGCTCCAAGAGAACCGTTTAGATAATGATAGCTCCGAAACATCTGCCAAGCTGATGTGCCGCACCGATAAACTTGGAGTTCAATGGGCGGCCTAATTCTTTTTTTCGGATAAACTCCATAGTGTCAGTGCAGAAAACCCAGTCTGGGTCAAGCCAATCCACTACATCATAGTGGCATGTGACGGCGATAAACTTCTTGCCTGAGCGTTTAACTGTTCTGCTAATCGCGAAGGCGCTAACTTTAGCTATTTCTCTGTCAACCACACTTGTGAACTCGTCAAAAACTATTAGCGGCTTATCCAAGCATAAGGCTCTGGCAATGTCAACCCTCATCTTCTCACCTTGGCTAAGGCAATCATAGCTTTTTAGCCAATCCCGTGGAGAGGCAAACCCTACGCTGCAAAGTATCCTTGTTATCTCTGAAGTCTCAAGCTCCTCTGGAAAATCATCTAAAACGCAACTGCTCTTGTATTCAAAGCCTCGAATATAAGCATCGGGGAACAGTTGCTTGGCTATGCTTGTCTTGCCTGAGCCACTGCGCCCCACAATAACACCAACTTGCCAATCGAAATCTTCCAGCTGCAAGGAGCCTTTGAAGCGCTTCTCCAACTTTACATCATTGAGCGTATAGCTTCCGACCACGCTTTGAGCGCGGAAACTATTGCTTTCTTGCCAGCTTTTTACAATGTCAAAATCCGTAGCTTATACCCCTCCAACTTTAGTTTTTCAAACTTAGTTTTCTGGTCAGCCTCGTCTTTGCACTCGACAATTATCTCGTAGGTTCCGGGAACCGAAAAAGAGATTTCACGGTCATCCACCTCCATTGGAAGCTTCTCGCCTACGGATTCAAGAAGCGCCTTCAAATCTTCCTTCTCTCCCTGTTCAACAATGCGCAAATAGTCAGCAGTGTCCAACTCCCTGTTGTGTTTGCCTCTTAGCTTGTTTAGCACCTGCCGCAGCAATCGACGGTCAACCTCTTTGACTGGCAAGCAGATGACGCTGCACTCGGTCATGCCAAGCTCCTTCATAGCCGTAATACGCTGTTGCCCATCAGCCACCAAAAGCTCACAGTTGGTTACGACTGGAACGATGTCACCCCACCGCTTAATTGAAGCTTTCAAGCGGTCAAGCTGCGCCAAAGTCATCCTGTTGGGATTATTTTCTGTGTCAAGTTTTAAGTCGCTGATTTTCACACGTTCTGACATAGGAATTGGAATTTCCCTTTCAAACTCACTCAATCTTTATTCTCTCCTACCTTTTCAAAATACCCCTTACACTTTTCCGTGCAACCTGGACATTTCTCTTTAAGGTAACGCGCGTTACGGGCATCAGTCTCCGCATTCGCCGCTTGTTCTTGCTGCTCTTCCAACTCATCTGCCCTATCTTGTTCTGGCGTGCGGTTGGCGATTAACTGCTCAATCTCCTCAGCGGTTTTGAATATGCGATGTCGTTCACAGTAGCGTTGAAAACTCTCAGGCGTGAATAGGTCATGGTTCCAGTTTGCATAAACAGGAGCCAAGCGCCGTTGCTGTTCACCTTCGCAAAGTTCCCAGTAGCCAGGCTGGTTAAGGACTGCTTCTTCGGCGTCGTATTGTTCTTTGAACTTGCTGGTTTCTTCTATTAACCAGTAAAACCGCGTGTAGAACACCCAGTTAACCACAGGGTCTTTGTACGTTACAAAAGCGTCTGTGAAGGCTTGGAAAATCTCAAGTATTCTTGCCATAAAGCGACGGTTGGCTGCCTCCACGATTGCTTGGTCGCTTGGCGACAGCGGATTATAAGCGGTTTCTCCCCCTTCAAGTGCCTCAGTCATTTTATCAGCGTGAGCTTGCAAGATTTGATTTGCTCGTCTATGTAATTCATTTTCAGCGCGGTCTAAATCTGCGTCACCGTTTTCCCATGTTATTTTTGTTGTGCCTTCTTGGGGAAGTTCAGGTAACACGTTTTTTTCTAATGCGTGCAGTTTCTTGCTTACGATATTCATTTCTTTTCATCCTCTGGTTTCGGTATTAGTATGCTGTTTTTGAGCTTCTCCTCTAGCTCTATTACCCTGAGTTCCAGCTCCTCGTCCTTGAGTAAGCCGCCGTAAGTTGAGACTGCTGAAACCAGCACTCTAGCCCAGCCCTGCTGAGCCCGGTCGCTGCCGCCTCGTGGCGTGTGAATTTTTCTGTGAGCTAAGCTCAGAACACCGTCTAAAACGCGAAACAACGTGTTTCTGCGCTCTTTTACGTTACACTTTTCTGCTACTTTCCCTTCAGTTTTAACCATTAAAACTACCCCTTTTAGTTCTTAGATAAGTAAAAGATGAATGCTTGAACACGCTTCAAACCTTGGACTGACGAAACAAAGTTGATTGACTCGCTAATCTGACATTATTAATAAGCGAGTTAGGAGGAACTTATAAAAAAAGGGGTTTTGCGGGTGATGTCTCCATAAAAAGGTATGTCCGTACTAGACGACAGGCCCCTTGTTTTGTCTCCTCAGAAAAATGAGGGCAGAGAAGTAAATACTTTGCTGGAACTTAAGAATAGTGGTTGCGGCAAAACCGCAAGTTGTCGAAAAGCCGATAAAAACTAAAAAAGGGAAGGGAATTTTTGTTACTGTTTTTGCCCTTTGAAATATATTTGCGGTAGTCTTCTTACCATCATCATTAGTATTAAGCCGATTATGACGATGGCGATGATGATTGCAGCTACGGCTGGTATGAAGTATTGGTCAGCTAATGACTGTGAAATCTCCAGTGGCGCCGTTTTTGTTGGGGCTACTTCGTCTGCGTGGAATGATGTTTCAGCGGATGATGGATAGTACGATTCTGTACCTGCAAAGCTAGCGACTACTGTGTAATCGCCAGGTATGTCAGGAGTCCATGTTAAGGTGAACATGCCGCTGCCATCGCTTATTGTGGTGCCGATTTCTCGGTAGTTGCCGTTTGCATCTAGGACGCTTATGGTGACTGGAACGCCGATTACATTGTCTGGCATTGGTTGTTGCATGTAGACGTATTCCATCCAGCGGCTCATGATAGCGTCAGAGACGCATGGTACGCCGTTGGGGAAGTTGGCTGCTTGCGCTTCTTGTTTTGTGCCTGCCGCAATGTCGGTAATGGTGCCTCTTATTACTACTGGTGTGGCGGTTGTAACGCCTACTTGAGGTGCGGTAACAGTTAATTTGCTTGGTCCTTTACCGTAGGTGTATAGTTGGTTGTCATATGCATTTAACACTGTCACATAACCGTCTACGATGGTGGCTGCGTTCGTCACGTCAAATCCGGTTATTTCCCAAATTAGCTCTCCGTTGGTGATGTTTATAGCCAGTTGCTTAGCTCCACGAAACAGTGGTGGGCTGTACTCATGACCTACGTTAAGGAAGTACACTCCTCCAGCGATTGAACCACCGCTAAAGACCCACAGTGGCCATACACCGTATGGCGTGTCTGATCCAGCCTCGCCTAAGAGTTTGTTGGTGCTTGTGTACCAGACTTCTTTACCTGTGTTTGCGTCGATAGCCCATATGTCGCCTCCGAAGCCCATAATGTAGAGGATGCCGTCAGCGATTTCAGTTTGGTAGCCGCCGATGCTGTTATATGGGTTAGGTACTGGAACGTTTCCGTTGTCGCCTTTGAGTTGTATTGGGCCCCATTTCAGTTCACCTGTTCTCAAGCTGTAAGCCCTTAACTTGCCTGTGGCTGATTCAAGATAGAAGTACATTCCGTAGCCAGATTTGGTTATTTGGTCCCGTGTGAAAGGTGTTAGCGTTCGGTTAGCGATCCATAATTGTTCTCCCGTTACGGCATCGTATGCTGCGTCGATTTGGAAGCCGATGTTAAAGTATGATGCACCCACCGCTGTCATAAGCACAACGCCGCAGTCAACCCTGTTAATAGATAGAGATGCTGTTACTGGGTTACCTGACAGATCAGTTCCTGCTGTGAACGGGCCAGTAGACATGTTGGTGGCTACTGGTTTAGACCACATTATGCCACGCGTAAAGTCAATGGTGCTGTTTTGGCCTGGTCTCCAACTCCAGCTGTCGGAAGTGACGCCTTTTATGTATTGGCTGTTGGGGTATAAAATCGCTTGCGTAGAGTTCCAGCAGTTCAGTGTTGGTTTGCCGAATTGGTTTGCCGTGCTTGAGTTAACATAGTAGCCAATCAAGTTTCCTCCTTCGTCTGAAACTAGGTTCATTGTGGTGCCGTTGACGATGCTTAGTATGTAGTCGCCTGTCATTGCATCAAACATGTTCCAAGTTGTTGAACCTGCCTGTGTTCTCATTCCTGCGGGAGTACCTGTGCTCCATAAGTATGCGATGCCTCCGAATTGGTTGGGGTTCACCATATCTAGTATTTGCCCGCATCTTAGAATCGTCTGTGCGCCTGTGCTGGTCATTGGGTATTGGTCTTCTTTAGTCCAGATTGTTTCTCCAGTCCTCAAGTTTACCGCGGACCAGCCGACTGGGTTGTTTATGCTGCCAGGGTAATTAACGTAGTACATTATTCCGTTCATTATGATTGGCGCCCATTTTGGCTCGTACTGCGAGGTTGAGTAGAAGTTGCTTGTGTCGTCTCCGCCGTATTCGCCTCCCATTAAGCCTCCGAACGCGACTGGTTTTGTCCACATGATGTGGGCTGCTAGTGGCGCGTTAGAGTATGGGTTATAGTTGCCTGTAGCGTTGTATCTTCCAGTTGCAGCGAATGAATGTGCACCGAGGCCTAGCCAGTTGCCGCCAAGTTTGTACCACGGGTAGTTCATTGCTTGTATTGGGCGTGTCCAGTATTGTGTTGGAAGAGGAGTCATTGGAAGCGGGGGAGTCGGTTCTTCTTGCACTGTTAAGTATGCTACATCGCTGGTGGAGGGCTTAAAGTAGTCGCCGATGTATGCATTGTTGGGGTTTGCTCGGTTTTCACCTTTTAATGTTTCTCCTGGATAGTTAACGACGAAGGAGTAATTGCCGAGTTTGTCAGGTGTGAAACTAGTCCATGTTCCTCCTGTGGCGTCAGATGTGAATGGGCCTAGCGTTGTTTTGATTCCATCAGGATCGGTGATGGTCACGGTAAAACCGTGCCATCTGTCGCCGTTTGTTCCAGAAGCTGTGGGGGGCGGTATTTGGACCCACATGCCGATTGTTACTGTTTGTCCTATCCCTGCAGGGTTAGGTGCAACGCTGCAATAGGCGTATGTTGGGATTTGCCATGGTGGGGTATGTGCATTAGCAAGTGTCATTGCTCCTATTGAAACTATCAAGATTGCTGTGATTATAATTCCCATTATTTTAGTTCTTGTTTTTTGCGTTTTCTTATCTCCCTAAATTTTTTGTGAAAGTGAAAACTTTTCTACCTTCACAATAGAGGTTCCATCTCATTGTATCAGTTTAAAAAACTTGTGCACATCAGGTGTTTTCAAAGTTGAGTAGTTTGTTTTGCAATTTTTTGTCTAACTATAAATTTAACTGTGGGATTCAAAGAATAGAAGAAGGCGACCCGAGGAAACTCCAACAGGAGTCATTAGTAATTATTAGCCTCTATTTGGTTGAAAAAGTGGTTATCTGGGGAAGGTTATTTTGAATTGGGTGCCTTTGCCCTCTTTGCTTTCAAAGTTTATGGTTCCACCTTGCGCTTCGATAAGGCGTTTAACCACGGCTAATCCGAAGCCTTGTCCTCTCGCTTTTGTAGTCATAAGTGGTTGGAACAATTTTGGTTTAATATCGTCTGGAATACCAACTCCCGTATCCGAAACAGTAATGCATACGCTATCGTCTTGCTGGAAGGCTTTTATTGTTAGTTTGCCGCCGTTTGGCATGGCTTGAATAGCGTTTGTTGCAAGGTTTATCAAAATTCTCTGCAAGAAAGTTAAGTCCAGCTTCAGCTTTGGCAGTTGCCTATCGCATTCTGCAAACGCTTGCACATTGCTGGGAACAGGGACCGTTGAGAGCAACTGAGGAATAGCCGTGCAGAGGTCGACTTCCACTAGTTCAGGTTTTAATGGTCTAGCATAGTCTTGCAGGTCAGAGAGAATCTTATTCATATAATCCACTTGCTGCTGGATTGCATTCAAACTTTCCTGCACGTTTCTTTTGCATTGGCTATCAGGTGAATTTTCAATTTCCTGCGTCATTAAGAACAATTCGCCTGCAATAGCTTGTAAGGGATTACGGATGTCGTGACCAATCATGCCTGCCGTTTGACCTATAGCTGATAAACGTTTAGTTCGTTCTTCCACGGTTTTGTCCTCGACAATAATGATGATTCCGACTGTGGAAGGATATGTTGAAATTTCAAAAACCGCTTCATTACCTGTTTCTCGGCTTACAGTATTCATCATAAACCGTGCAGGCTTTCTATCACGCAAGGACCCATAACAATTGGTTATATCAATGGAACCCATTTCGGGGAAAATGTCATAAATCTTTTTACCTAACGCCTCTTCAGCAGATATTTTGGTTATACGTTCTGCTGCTTTGTTCCAGTGAATAACGTTTAGCTCCCAGTCAGTGGCAATGAACGCCTCTCCAAAACTCTCGTATAGTTCTCTGTAGCTTTGCTCACTCTCAAAGATTTTCTTTGTACGCTCCTCTACAAGCCTCTCCAAGTTCTTTGCATATTCCTCTAGCTTCTGTTCATTCTGTTTGCGCTCTGTTATGTCCTGCTCAATCCCAGCTATCCTCACGGGCTTGTTATGCTCATCAACTTCTCTAACCATACGCTCCGAATGAATCATGCGAACAGAGCCATCTTGACGAATAATGCGATAATCAAAACTTACCGTTGACCCCAACCCCTCAGCGAAAAGAACCCGCTCCATAATCTTGTTCATCGGTTCACGGTCATCAGGATGAATTTGTGCAACATAATCAGTTACTTTTGGACCATATTTTTGGACTGGAAGACCAAAAATTCGGAATAGTTCTTCAGACCAAACTGCCCTATCTTCTTTGACGTAGTATTCCCAGCTTCCTAAATGAGCGATTCGCTGCGCCATATTCAAGCGTTCTTCACTTTCTTTTAGTGCTTGTTCTGTTTTAGTGCGCTCGGTTATGTCATCAAAAACTGCTATGGCGGCATTCACTTTGCCGTCTTTATCATAGAGTGGCTTTACGCTTACATTAACGATGGAACGCTGCCCGTCTGGGCGTTCAATAATTATTGGTGCATCACGCAGTGTCTCTTCATTATACAATGCCCTGTAAGTGTAGAGTTCTTTCGTTGGGCAAACCTTACCATCTAATGTTAAAAGCCTTAAAGACGTGGCGTGCTTTTTTAATTTGATGCCACGAGGGTCTGTACCGTGAAGCTCAAGGGCTCTCTTGTTCGCGTAGGTTACCATGCCATCGGGTTTTTCAATAACAACCACGGCTGAGGGGATATTGTCTAAAATATCTTTGAGACGTTCATTATAGAGAGATACATCACACGAAGAGATAGAACTCGCACTTTTATTTTCACCGACATTAACAGAAGCTTTTTTTGCTTTCGAGGCTACGTTGGTGGAGTTTTCTGATAACTCGACCATAAAATCCTCCCGATAAAACCGATACTCCTCTAAAATAGTAATAGCAACCAGAAAAAGTTAAGGGTTTTGTAGTCTCAGATTCTCTCAGATAGACACGTATAACGTAACATGCAACAATGATAATGCCTTTGAAAGAGTCATTCGTCTTGCATTAGCTTTTCTTTAAGACCCTTTCAAGGGCAGCAGTTACGTTTTGTTTGCCCATAGCAAGTACATATGGCCCTAAACGTGGACCTTGCGGTGCGCCCATCAAAATTTGGTATAGCAACTTGAAGAAGGCGGCGGGTTTTATACCGTTGTCTTTGGCGGAGGAAAAGATGGCGTTTTGGATTTTGTCTGCGTTATCTTCCCCCTGTAGTTTTTCAATAAGCTGGCTAACTGCTTTCTTCTCCACGTCAGTGAGGGTTACTTCGGTTTCCTTGATTTCCTCAAAATCCCTAATCCAATTTGACGCGTACTCTATGCGTTGCATCAAACCAGCATCTAAGGCTTGGTTCTTTTGGAGGTAACCATAACTCTGCAATTTCTCAGCCACATAGTCGTTTAGGCACTCTTTAGGAGCCATCTTGACCAGAAAAGCCATCAGGTTGTAGGGTACGTGAACGCTGGGTTTTGCAGGCGGCTTAGTAACATAGCAGTATTCAAGCAAGCCTTTGAGTTTGGTTTTTTCTTTTTCGCCAACTTGCTTTTTGCCAAAGTAAACATCCTCTAAATAGTCAAGCTCATTCATGTACGCTGGAATGTCTGAAACGTCTAAGGTGCGGGTTCCGACAAACCGTTTAAGCATCAGCAAAAGCAACGATTGAGGCGAACCGTACTGGAACCACACTTGCGGGGTGAACACGTTGCCAGCGGACTTGGAGATTTTTTTCCCGCCCTTGTCAAGAAACATTTCGTACTTTGCGTGTGATGGGGGTTCAAAGCAGAGCACTTCGCGGCAGACGCGGTCGTTTATTTTTACTGAGTCAGCGATGTCTTTGCCGTAAGCCTCAAACCGAATATCCAAAGCCTTCCATCGCGCGGCGAATTCGCCTTTCCAAGTGAGTTTGCCTTCGCCTTTTGTTATGTCTGCTTCGCCTTCGTAGCCACAACCCTCGATTTTCCTGCCGCGGATTTCTAAGCCCTCACATTTGTAGTGAACTTTGTCGGTTTTTGGGTCAAACGAGTAAGCCCGTGTGGTGTAGATGCGACCGCAATTGTGGCATACAGCAAAGAAGGGTAAAACTTCTGTGTAAGTGTCTTGCCCCACCTCTTGTTTAACGATTTCGCCTACTTGTTTGGCGTTCGTCAGGATGGTGCGGATTTCGTTTAGGAGTAAACCTTTCTCGTAAACTTCCTTAGCTGAGAAGTACTTGTATTGGATGCCACACTTATCCAGAGATTCCAGCAGCAGAGAACTCATGTGTTTGCCGTAACTTTCGTGGCATCCAAAGGGGTCAGGAATACTTGAAACTGGATAACCCAGATACTTCTCTAACTCTGCTTTTGATAAGCCAGCGGGAACCTTACGTAAGCCATCTTTATCGTCGCAGTAAGCAACCAACTCGGAATTAACACCTAATCCTTTTAGCGCAAGCGTAACCGCATAGGAACGCGCGGCATCGCCCAAGCTTCCGATATGAGGAAAACCTGAAGCGCCAAGACCCATCTCTGTTCGCACTAAACTTAAACTGCGACCAAGCTCTTTCTCTCTATCTATGACTTTCTTAGCCATCATGTCATACCATGTGCCGCGACCGATAGTTTCTTCACTCATACCCGTTGCCTTCTGACAAGAGACTGTGCAATGACATAAAAAAATGTTTAGAGCAAAATGCTCACAAGGTCACTTTCTTTTTAACGCTGCCACGATTGCAAGAGCACCAAAGACAAACAGTATCAGCACAACAGAGTACAACCAGTTAAACGTAAACAGGTACCAAGCCCCACCGACAGCTATCAACAGCAAACCCCAACTCATGGCGCCAAACCAGCCTTGCTCATACTTCTGTGGACTTGAAGCACGCATAGCTGCCAGTGCCAGCATCCAGATGCCGAAGACCAAAAGAAAAACTGGAACAATCAAAGTCCAGTTGATGACGTTAACCGCGTAGAGTAGGATGGCTACAACAAGAGAGACAAAGAAGGCTCCTATGGTTAGGAGGTTTCTTCTTTCTTCCGCCATAGCTTACCTCACCTAAGTAGAGATGGGGTTGCCGCATTCTGGACAGAATTTAGAGTGCGCTGGAATGGATTTTCCGCATTTGGGGCATTTGATTGCTTCTGTTGATGGAGGTGTAAGGTTGGTTCCGCATTCGGGGCAGAACTTGCTTGTCGCAGGCACCTTCGAACTGCATTTGGGACAAATCACTAGTGCTGCTGCAGGGGCTGTTTGGGTTCCCGTCGGCGTCATGATTTGTGGGATGAGCACCATGCCTGTTCCTAGGGCTGCACCGCCACCGCCTGATTTTCCAAGTGATTCAGCGGCGCTTTTGACGGTTTCCATGCGTAGCACTTCTTCAGGTGCAGTTTTTCCTGTTCTGAGCCAGAAGAGGCGTTCGCGGTATTCGGGTGTTGTGTCTACGCCTTCGAAGCGCAGGTCGGTTAGTTCGATGCCGACTCGTTTGAAGTAGTCAATCAGCGTGTTCTTGACGATAACTGAAGTCTCGTCTAGGCGCGTGAAGACCGTGATTAAGTCATAGTGACTTAACTCATCAATTATTTTCTCATTCAAGAAGCCCCTGAGAAAAGTGTTGACTTGGTCAGTTGTGTACGCGCTCTGTCCACCGACGACCTCGTTGACAAATAATGAAGCGTCGCCGACTTTGAACCAGAATTGCCCATAC
The DNA here is from genome assembly GCA_026014725.1 of Candidatus Bathyarchaeota archaeon. NCBI lineage: Archaea > Thermoproteati > Candidatus Bathyarchaeota > Candidatus Bathyarchaeota archaeon. The sequence goes on from JAOZHV010000008.1 coordinate 37,026, forward strand.
ACCTGAAGCGGCGCAAGCTCTGTGGTTTGTGCTCTTGTGCCCCATTTGCCAGCGAACACTTTTGTGCTGATGAACAGGACGGTTGCTTTGAAAGGTTTATTGCCGCCAAAGCCAGCTAACCGCGTCAGCAAGCTGGTGAGGATTGGCAGATTCAAAGTTGTAAGCGTGTGTCGTCCTGGGCCGAACACGTCGTAGGCTTTTCCATCTCTAAAGAAGACTGCCATCTCGTACTCTTTCACGATCAGTTGCGCACCCCATGTGATTTCTTCGTTTGGGTAACGCCAGACGATGGCTTCTGAGCCAACGTTTGTCCATTCTATTACTTGCGGCATTACTGTATCACTCCTGTTATTACTTCTTGTCTTTTATCAAACGTGTCCTCAAGCAACTCCAGTTTATCAGTCATTGCTTGGATTTTGTCTTTTACGTTTGAGTAGTCGCCGCTCATCAGTTGAGCTTTAACAGAATCGATTTCAGAGGTCAAAGCGTTGACGCTTTCGAGAAGTTGGTTATCGAAAGCTATCATTCTGTCGAGGTTTTCCTCTTTTATTTTCACTATATCAAAGAAACCTGAGTAACCATAAGACGCATGGTTAACCTTCTCGGCTACGCGGTCCATCTTTGCAGTTAATCTGTCAATGTCTGGTAGGGCATCTAAGTAACGTTTGTCTGCTATTCTTTGAGAAATACTTCTAACATTATCTTGACCTTTCGAAAGCTTGCCGTACAAGTGGTTCCTGATTAGTTTGTCTGATTCTCGGCGAAGTTCCTTTTCTTTATATCCGTGGAATCCCGGAAGCGCAGCTGCAATGCGCTCTGAAAGCCTCATTTGGCTTTTCGCTTGTCCATACACATCTTTATTTTCGCTCATTTCTCAATTCCTCCATTTTTCAATCTCGTTATAAAAAAATGCTTGCTTTTAAAGTTTCTTAAAGCCGATTAGAACTTGGAAGAGGGTATGTCTCCCTTGAGTACCATGCCTTTTGCACCATCAATTATCATCTGGTACATATTACCTTTGTATTCGTATTTTATAAACCAGACTGGCGCGTGCAAGTAAACCATCTGCTTGAGGTTTAAGTCTGTGTTTATTTCGATAATTCGGTCTACGTCCTGTTGTAGCAAGAAACGGTGGAGTTCTTCGATTTGTTGTTTGGCAATTTCAAAGGCTTCATCACGATCAATTTCGCTATTCAATAGTTGAGCGTAGCCTTCGATTTTTCTAAAGTCGTAGGGTACCTTGCCAGCTAAAGGCACATTATACTCTTTTGTTGGAAAACCAGCTGCCTCTCGCGCTAAAACCAGCCAGTTATGCTCTTTTTTGATTTCCCCTTCCTTAACAATCGGGGGGGCAATCCGCTCAAAAATTCCCTTGTACTTGGTTGTGAGAGCAACAGAAACTACCCAGAAGGGCAAGTAAACAAGACTTTTCTCGGTTATTTTCGATTTCTTGGCTAAGTCGCTTGGTTTCATGAAGCCTGAGCGCATCCAATTTTGGATAAAGTCTTCGATTTGCTTTTGGTCATAATTATTTAGTAACAGAGAGTGTTCAAAGTTGAATGCTTGCCCAGTTTCGATGACGGTTGTGAAGCCACAGTACTTGCAGGTAGCAACTAATTCGCCTGGCTTAAACTCGACTGGTGCACCACAATGTGAGCAACGTATGTTTTGAGCGATAGCCATTTTTAGGGAGCCTTCAGTTTTTCTCTTTTGAGAATTTCCCTTGCAACTATGATTCCTGAGGCTGACGCTTGAACTAAACCGCGCGTTACGCCCGCGCCGTCGCCAATGGTGAACATGTTCTCAATTTTGGTTTCTAACGAGTTGCTCAGTTGCAGATGCGAAGAGTAGAATTTCACTTCCACACCGTAGAGCAGTGTGTCTGGTGAAGACACCCCTGGCGCTATTTTATCTAGTGCTTGAAGCATTTCTCGTATGTCTGCTAAATAGCGGTAAGGCAGAACGAAGCTCAAGTCGCCAGGCGTTGCGTTCTTGAGGGTCGGGTTGATTACGCTGTGTGATAATCGTTCAGGTGTGGAACGCCGTCCAAGGTTTAGGTCACCTAGGCGTTGAACCATGACGCCGCCGCTGAGAAGGTTAGAGAGTCGGGCTATGTATTTGCCGTAGGCTATGGGTTCTTTGAAGGGTTCAGTGAATGAGGTGCTGACAAGGATGGCGAAGTTGGTGTTGGCTGTTCTTCTCTCGGCATGACTCCCACCGTTAACGGTTAAAACGCCGTCGTAGCTTTCAGTGGTGACTTCACCGTAAGGTGAAACGCAGAATGTGCGTACCATGTCGTCGAAGGCGCGTGAGTAGTAGATGAGTTTGGGCTCGTAGAGTACCTCTGTAAGTTTATCCATAACTGAAGCCAGCACTTCGACGCGGACGCCGATGTCAACGGGGTTATTGACTGTTTTTAGTCCGTGAAACTGCGCTTCAGTTTGGAGCCATTCTGCACCGCCTCTGCCTGGAGCGATAATCACATATTTGGCCTTGATTTTCTCTCCGCCAACCGTTTCTACACCCGCGACTTTGTTGTTTTCTATAATTAGACTCTTTACATCTGTTTTTGGTTGAAAAGTAACTTTACTGGCAAGTTCTTTGCGCATCATTCGCAGAGTATCAGCACATTTTTCTGTACCCATGTGACGCACAGTTTGCCGTATGAGTTTTAAGCCTTGCAGGGAAGCTTGGCGTTCTATTTCATCCACTTTGTCGGTGTTTTCGCCGAATACTTGTTCGCTTGCACCGAACTTGAGATAGATGTCATCAACATACTTTACGAGCGCTTCGAGTTCTTTTTGAGAAATATACTGGTTTAGCCAACCGCCCACTTCGGTGGAGAGCGTTAGTTTTCCGTCACTGTAAGCGCCTGCGCCCCCCCAGCCTGAAAGAACCGAGCATGGCTCACAATGTACGCATTCGAAACCTCGGCTTGAAGGGCACTTGCGGTTGTCTATGTCTGGTCCTCTGTCAAGGATTAGGACGTTGAGGTTTGTTTTTTCGGTTAGTTCTAGCGCTGAGAAGATACCTGCTGGACCTGCGCCCACGATTATTACGTCGTATTTCAAAGGATTTTCCCTCTGGAACCCAGAATTACATGCAACAGGTGGCATATATTTGTTAGTGCCCTATCGATTAGGTTAGGACAGATTATTTTTTAACGTCAGCGGTTATGCATAGGAACCTTAGAGGCTTTTGTCCTATGTTTCTAAATTGGTGCAGCTCGTCCGCAATGATGATAATTACATCGTCTACATGTAAAGGAAAGGTTTTTTCTCCATCAGAAACTGCGCCTTCTCCTTCAAGGACAAGAACAGTATGTTGTGCGTCATGGCTATGTAGTGGACTGCAACCGCCAGGTTGCATTTCAAAAAGTTCGACTTCTGTTTTTTCCAAGTTAGACATTTGGTTTAATTTTCTCCTCTTAGTCTTTGTGCAGCAGTTTTCTGTTTTTTCAGGCAGGCATTTATAATGGCGGATGTTCATGACTGGTCCCAGCATCATATGTGTATTTTTGAGATATATCTAATAAACATTTAATACCTAAAACTCAGCCATTAAACAAGGAACAAAATGCCCAAAAACAACCAGACTGAAAACATAGACGAGTTAATCAGCGACTTCAGTCGCTTCTACATACTCACAATACTCTACGAAGGACCCGCCCACGGCTACAGCATAATCAGCCAATTCAAAAAAAGAGTCAAAAAAGAAATCAGCCCGAGCCTAGTCTACCCCTTCCTGCAACAACTAGAAGAAAAAGGCTCAGTCAAACACACCATCAAGCCAGTGGGCGAGAAAGAACGCAAAATTTTTGAGTTAACCTACGAGGGCAGGGAACTCTGCACGACGTTGTTCAAGCGTTTTGCTGAACTTGTATCCATCGCTATCACGCCAAGTTTGGACGTGTGTGCCCACTGCGGCTGCAAAGTCTATGAAGGCGCCTACCGAGAAGCCATTGATGGCAAAGAAATGGCGTTCTGTTGCATGCACTGCGCCCGCTCATACAAAGAAATAAAAAAGGTAGCTAAACAAGCAAGGCATTAAAAACTCAAAAATTATTTTTTGCGTCACGAGTAGTGTACGCGTTTAGGGTTGATTTTTTCGGGATTTAATTAATTTAACCTCTGCAAGGATTCTGCTCAAAATTTCTTTATCACTTAAAAGGGCATTTGGGGGTTGGACAACTCTTTTGAGAGGAAGAGGCACTTGATCCATACGGTATGCCGAGCCTTCGGTTTCTATACCTGCAATAGCACATGGAAAAACGACATCTGCCATCAGTGATGTAGCATTTAGGTGGGGGTCAATAACAATGAGTGGGTTCTTAACGAGATGCTCAACAGCACGCTTTGGAAAACCGGCAATTGGGTCTGATGCAACAGCTAAAAAGGCATCAGACTCATGACGTAGAAGAATCTCAACTGCGGTGGTTTCTCCAGGATTGTATCGGGGGTAGCCAAGGGAAAAATCAACACCGAATGGATAGCCAGTTTGCCCTGCAGATACAATATCTGCTCCAGTAACGTTAAAATGCCCCTTCATGGGCATGATTGAAAATTTCGTTCGGGCATTTAGGTCACGAACTAAACTAATGGCAGCCTCGATATTTCGGTATTTTCCCTCGCTCTGGGCTAAACCCATTCCGTAGAAAATCACACCGAAGGCACAGTTTACTAAAGCATCAGCAATTTCACGTAGACAATTTAAAGAAACACCCCCAATATTGGCAATCTCAATTTCTTGGTCTTTAATTAACATACGCAGGGCTTGAATAACCTCAAAGTCTTTGTTAGGCTCAATTTGAAGAAACAAATCAGCAATCGCCGCAGTTGAAGTTTTCCGAACATCTATTACAACAAGCTTGCGGGGCTTCTCTTCTAAGTCTAACAAACAAGTTGAGGCTGAGCTGTTTTTTTCAGCTTGAGGCTGAGAATTACCTGAATTTTTTTCTTTGTTGTCTTTTATGACTTTTTCATTTACAGGTTTCTTTGCTTTATTTTCAAATGTTCGTTCCGTAAAGACTGTATATCTCTGCAGGTGCCTTGGGTGGGAACTTAAGGGATCGCATCCCCAATACAGAATAAGGTCAGCCCGGTGCCTAACCTGCCCTAAGGTACAAGAAGGCAAGCCTACCTCCTGCATAGCTAACACGGATGGTCCATGACAAACGCTTGAAGTATTGTCGAATACACCGCCTACTTGCTCTGCTAACTCTACTCCAACCCTCTGAGCTTCGCAACTTGTACTACTCCACCCGTACAATAAAGGGTATGTTGCTTTAGCAAGGATTCTCGCAGACTTTTGAATAGCTTCTTCTAATGAGGCTTCGGTTAATTTACCGTTCTTTCTTATTAGCGGCTTTTCAATTCTGTGTTTATTATTGAAATTCATAAATTTGGCGTTACTCAAAAAACACCCATTTTTCATCTTCTGGATTTTGCCATCCGCCACGGTTAACTCGATATCATCGCATAAGCACCCGCAATAAGGGCAAACAACAGAATTTATTATTGTCAGTTTACCAACCACACATTATCAATCGTTATTTCCAAATTAAAAACATATTTGATATAAGGTGTTGAATAAACTAAAACTCAACGCTAAAGTTCGAAGTTGGCTTTGAATATATTGCAGAAATAGATGGAGCAAGAGTCTTCAGGAAGCGAAAGTAGTCTTATATGCTCCCAGTTAATCTTTTATGGCTTCTATGAAGCTCATAACGTTCCAGAGTTTAACTCGTGTGTAAGGTGGCATGTTGGGGTCTTGCAAAATTTCATCCAAAAGCGAGACAGCGTTTGAAGCTCTCACCGCAGGCGTGTATTCAGGGCTCTGCAACGCATTCATAGCGTCTTTAGCTGAACGCCTAATATTTCGCGGCGTTGTACTATCTTCGCTGACTTCGCCAAGCACAACTAACGCTTGTTTAATTTTTGCTTCATATTCTTCAGCTTTTTTCTTACGAACCATGAATCAACACCTATCTCTGGCAGTAAAGTAATCAAATTATATAAGGATTGAGACCTATTTACTTTGGGGTTCTAAATTGCAAGGTAACACGGAAGACACGCCACTAAAACGCATGGCAAGCTTGCTACGGGAAGGCGCCACCTTAACCGACCTTTCCTGTCCAGCATGCTCGTCTCCACTTTTCAGGCTAAAAGACGGCACGTTGTGGTGCGCAAAGGATGAAAAAAAGGTCATAATCGTCAAAGAAGGACAAGAACCGCCCAAACAGCTGACGACGGGCAACAAAGCTAGCGCCGCTTATGATAAGCTTGAGGCGACCCTTTTAGCGAAAATACAAGACATAGAGGGCAGGATTGAAAAAACTCAAGATGTAGATGAACTGCAGAAGCTTGCCTTGGCGCTTTCCGAGTTACTAAACAGTTTAGACAAGATTAAGAAAATGAAGGCTTGAACACAACCCCTTGACAATTGGACATTACAATAACTTTCCTTCAAATTTTCACAGCGTCGAAAGTTTTAACTCAACCTATTCAAGCAAAAAACTTCAAGAAAAATTAATTGAAATTGTTAATGAGATCAACAGGAAGGAGTACAGCTTTGAAGAAGTGTCCATTCCCACGGTGCCTGATGGCAAAGTGATTTTTGAGTTCGGCTTGGCTGAAGATGACGACTTCAATTACATAGACCAAGAGGAAGCAAAAAGAGCCCTTGATTTGCTTGCGAGCGCACGTTTAGACACTTTAGATTTTTTCTGCGCGATACGGTATTATAAAGGCACTGGTGAGAAGAGGCAAGCCTTAAAATTTGACTATTACTTGTTGCGGACTATTTTTGGTAAGGAATTGTTTGAGATTCAGGTTTTTCATGAACGTGGTCCACGGTACATTTCACCTGAAGAGCTAGTACAGTTTATTTTTAATCAAATTAACAAAGATTCTTTGAAGAAGATTCTAAAGAAACAAACGATTAATTCATAATTTTATGCAGTAGTTTCTCTCTTTCAAGTGAAACTGCCGAAACTCTTATCTCTACCCTACAATACCTAAAGAAAAGCAGAATTGTAAAAATCCTACAGGAGTCAGCAAAACGTGTATCCAATTGAAGTCTCAGACCTAAAAAAATACTATGGAGATATTAAAGCAGTAGACGGCATCTCCTTCACAGTTAACCAAGGAGAAGTTTTCAGTCTTTTGGGTCCAAACGGCGCAGGCAAAACCACAACCATCGAAATTCTTGAGGGCTTACGCGCCAAGGATGCGGGCACAGTAAAAGTTCTGGGACTTGACCCTTGGAAGAAAGGATATGAACTGCACAACAAAATCGGAGTTATCCCTCAAGAGTTCACGTTCATTGAAAAAACGACTCCGCGGGAAGCCATAATTTATTACGCTGCCTTATTCAACGTTAAAGTTAACCCTGACGATATTTTAAAAGATGTTTTGCTCGAAGAATCAGCCAAAACATACTTTGAAGAACTATCAGGCGGGCAGAAACGAAAAACAGGACTTGCCCTCTCACTTGTTAACTCCCCGGAACTCCTATTCCTTGATGAACCCACAACAGGATTAGACCCAAACGCTAGACGCGCCATATGGGAAGTCATACGCGGCTTAAAGGCTAAAGGCAAAACCATAATTTTAACTACCCATTACCTTGACGAAGCACAGCAACTCTCGGACCGAGTGGCAATCATGGATCATGGAAAAATTGTTGCTGCAGGAACTGCTGAAGAAATTATTCGAAAACATGGTTCAGGCGAACGGTTAGAGATTCATGGAAGCGAAAAACTGGCAGACTACATCAGAGCAAACACTGAATTGCAAGTTAACTACAACAAGCAAAGAGGCGAAATTGTAATACCGCTAAAGCAGAAAATCGATGCACTCGCCGCGTTGGCCGCCGCTGAGCAGTCAGGAATTGACTGGGGGCACATCCAAACACTCCAAGACAGCTTAGATGACGTGTTCGTTAAGCTTGTCAGCGAACCAGTAGGCGAGCAAGGCGAAGTTGCAGTAGAAGAAAAACCACGCAAAAAGGGGTTGTTCTAAAATGGTTAGTGGAAAAAGAATCTTTGCAGACTTCAAAGTATACAGTCGCGGATACATTAGAAACAAATTTGGATTGTTCTTCGGTTTAATCTTTCCAGTTATACTTATTCTGATTTTCGGAGCAATCTTTTCAGGAGGCGGCTCTGGCACAATAACAGTGTATGCACAGAATAAAGATACTGGTCTAGAGCTTCCGATGGTGGCGCTAAACTTCTCAACAGAATATCTTAACGCTATCAACAAGACGGAGACACTGAAAGTAATAACAGTCGAAAACTCTTTGAACTTCACAGAGTACATGGCTAAAAACTCCATTGAAAATGGTTTGATTATCCCCGAAAACTTTACAGAAGCTTACGTTATGCATCAACCCGTAAACATCACAGTATACACTAACCCCTCAGGAAGCACAGGCGGCACAGTCCTTAGTATACTCCGTGCCATAAACAACCAATTCAACCTCGGCGCATACAACGGTAGCACAATAATATCAATAAATCAGAAGAACATAGGCGCGCAAGAAAGTTACATAGACTTCCTAGTACCAGGTCTAATCGGTTTTGCTATACTAGTTAACCCGATGTTTTCCCTCACAGAAATATCTTCAACCTACAAGAAAAACAAACTTTTCAAGCAGTTATCATTGACGCCGTTAACAAAAATGGAGTGGTTGGTCTCAAAGATAATGTGGTACATCGTCCTATCCTCAGCCTCTTTCCTACTTATGGCAGCAGTAGGCATCCTTTTATTCGGCGCAAACATAACCTTGACAGTTTGGCTAATACCCTTCCTAATTCTTGGACCTATGCTGTTCTCTTCTCTTGGCATGCTCATTGGAACAGTAACCAAAAACCCTGAAACAGCAGGCGTCATCGGAAACGTTGTCACTTTCCCAATGATGTTCCTTTCAGGCACATTCTTCCCCATAGCGTTCATGCCAGAGTACCTGCAAACGTTTGCCCACGTGTTACCCCTCTTCTATGTGGTGGAAGGCTTAAACAACGTCATGGTTTACCAAAACTACAACGGCGCATTAATTGACCTTGCGGTAATCGCAGTAACAACAATCATCATATTTGCTTTGGCTGTTAAACTGTTTAAGTGGAGAGAAGACTAAACCGCCAACCTACTTTCCTTTTCTTTGCCTTTACCTACGGCACAGGGGTATATTTGTATCCTATTAGTGGTTCTATGTAAAAACCTATAGGGGGTTAGGTGCTGTTATCTTATCCAGTTATTTAATCAGTGGAATAACAATCCATTTGACATTATCAAACCCGTACTTTTCTATCAGCGGGTCAACAAAAACTGGAGCCAAAGAATCATCAATGTCTGATAAGACGACACTGTCTCCTGCTCTGTAAACGAGCCCTACAACGCTTAGGTCTTTTAGGGGAGCGTATTTGCCTCTGATTTCCCAGTAATCGCCTTTTCCTTTCTGCATTATCCAAGAATACTTATCCTCAGGATGAATCCCTTGAACAAAACTAAAACTACAAATAAGGTCGCCTACAGCCTTGGGCTCGTCTTTTGTTTTGACATAAAACCGTATAGTCATCTAAATCACAACATTAACAATGCAACGTTACCTTTATTTGCTTTTCACACAGGCAAAAGGGCAAAACTTTTTGCAATTCAATAAAGCATGGCTTCTATCAGCGTTAAGGTCTCAAAGAAAGGCAAAGAACACTCTACCTTGACAGCGGCTTTGAGAGTATGCTCTTCAAATTTGAGAAGGGTTTCTTTAACGCCTGCAAGAGTAGACTGCATCAAAAGAACACGACCACCAGCCCTTAGATGAACAGGGGTTTGTGAGATAAAACTGTCAATTACTTTCCGCCCACTTGCGCCTCCTGCCCAACTACGACCAAGCCAAGAAGCCTCTTCACTTTCTTCTGATGGAAGGTAAGGTGCATTAAACAAGATTAAATCGAAACGGGCGTTATTGCTTAATGCAGAAAATAGGTCTGCTTGCAGAAAAGCTATTTTACCACGTACATTGTTGAGAGCTGAGTTAGCCTTTGCACAACAGATGGCATAAGGGTTAATGTCAACCGCAAGGACCGCACGGGCTTTCTGAGCTGCCACTACGGCGAGAAGCCCGCAACCAACGCCCATATCCAGCACTTCAGCGCCATCTGCGACATCAAGGTTTTCAGCGAAAAGAAAAGAGTCTTCCGCTGGCTCATACACGTTTTCGAAAATATCAAACGGGTGACTGCAAAAATACACTCTCTTAATCGTTTTCGAGGGCATTTGCTATTGCTCCAAACTGTTTCGCAGAGAGTTCTCTAACCCGCATATCACGAAAAGAAAACTCAAAAGCTCGCTTTTCCGCTTCCTGCTTGCTTAACTTCAGCGTAGTTCTAAGAAACGGCGCAAGTGCCTTGCCCAACTTTTTATTGCGTTGAGTAAAAAGCCACTTAACCATTTGTCTAAAAAACACTCCATCCTTGATTTCAAACGGTTTTTTGCTCCAAGGTTTTAATCGCAAAATTACAGAATCTACTTCTGGCTGAGGATAAAACATCGGTGCAGGCACTTCATCTAAAACCTCAGCTTCTGCCGCGTGCGAAGTCACAACGGTTAGCCAACCGTAGTCCTCACTACTTACACGCGCAACAAGGCGGCTAACGAATTCTTTTTGCAAAATCAACACTGCACAATCAATTTTGCGGTCAAAAAGCCAAGTTACCAAATTTGAAGACAAATAGTAGGGAGGAATGGAGATTGCTTTGTTGAATTGCGGAAGTTCAGCCTTTAACACGTCTCCCTCAATCACCACTACATTATTTATCGCTTGAACTTGCTGTCGAAGAACGTTTGCCACTTGACGGTCTTTTTCAACAGCTATAACGCTCTTACACTTATCAGCCAAAAAAAGTGTCAGAAAACCAAAGCCTGCACCAGCATCCAACACCACATCAGAAGCATCAAGTGAAGCATAACTGCACAGTTTCGGATAAAGAGACGACTCAACCATGAAATTCTGCCCCAAAACCTTGTTCGGGGCGATTCGGTAAGTTCGAAGTAGTCGCTTCGTTTCCTCAAGGCTCATCGCTTATGCCTTACTGCGCCCGCGTGAACAATCGGTACTTGCTGTCGCCCTCAAGTTCTTCCATAACCCGCTTCGTAATCAACTTTGCAGGGTTCGGCAACTCAGTGCGCTTTTGCAAATCATCGAAACTCTCAAACGGTTTCCGAGTACGCTCGTTAATGACTTGCCACATGTACTTCTTACCAATACCGGGCACAAGTTCCAATGCATGCATCCGCGGAGTAATCGCCCGCGCCGTATTGAAGAAGTTGACAAACCACTGTTCCCGATTAAGCACTATACGGTTAATCACAGTAGGAAGCTCTGATTTCGCAGCCGCTGTTAACTCCTCGTAACCAACACGTCCTATAATGTACGTAACCTCTTCACGTGAATCTTTTCCCACGTACACACGGTCTCCTGGCTTGACAATTAACCCTTCTTTAACTAAAGCCTCCAAAAGCGTAAAGAATTCTTCACCAACACACTGAATAAGAGCTCCCGCTCGGTAACCTGCCCGCCCCGTGGGACGGAATCCTGGCTTGCCGTGCTGTAAGAAATCTAACACGTAAGCGTACTCTTCATACCGCTTTTCCATTATAGTCACTGCGTCCTCTACTCTATTCAGTGGTTAGTGCTTAAAAATACTTAGCCGTTTTCCGCTATTTCAAGAGCCTGTTTTCATTCAAAAGCTCAACAATAGCCTTCAATTTTGTAGTCTCGATTATTTTGCGGCCACCTGCCAAGAATACTCTCAACTCGTCCACTGTCTCAGGCATACAGTTGATAATCTGAACCGCTTCAGCCTCGTCAAGTTCATATTCTTTTATTAGAGTTTGCAAGAGCGCTTCAGCTTTTTCAACGTCAACTTTACAGAACTTATTAACATAGTCAAGTGTGCGCCGCTGGAACTGGTCTAGGTTTTCTTCTCCAATACTGTCCAGAACCTTCTTGACTTGCGGCAGAGTCAAGCGACTTTCGCTTACTTCTCTCTTGCTCATCTTTTTACCTCAACTACCCGTATATGGCTCTAAATGCTCTGAACGAACGATTATCTCTTTAACAGCCTCACCTTGAGGAACACGGACTACGTATCCGCGGCCACGCTTTTCAACTATGGTGCCTATTTTACCGTGGAATCGTTTGTGGGGCATACTCTTCTGCACGCTAGAATCCATCTTTATAATCACTTGAGAGCCAGAAGCATAATCTTGAAGTAACTTGCCAATCTGTGGTTTACCCTTAGCACGAGTCGGTTTCCTAAGTAGACTGCGCGTTCCCGAGTAATATCCTTTTGAACCTTTCATCCAATTTCACCTTTTCCATTATCCATTATTACGTTTAGAACGTCAAGCTTAAGCGTCTTCGCTGGGTTTCCAAGCAAATCCGAAACGTTAGGTACTGTACGTCCTTCATCTCCAGACACCAATTCTTTAACGTAGAGCCCCCCTTGACAACGAATTTCCAGTAAGGCTCTCTTAAGCGACACCTTCTTAACTTTAACCTTATATATGTACTTTTCTCGCATTAAATCCGCCCTTCGATGCATAACACGCAAAGGCGTCTGCTGTTTAATACATGAACCTGAAAGCTTTTCCTCTATCATGCGTAAGTCCTCATCTGACACTTCCTTCTCAAACTCTGCCAATAACTGATACTCCTTCTGCGCCCCCTCACCCCTTTTGAGGCGCCTAACAACGTCCTTCGTAGCAAAATGCAGACCCGAAACCTCAACCGTGCCAACAGCACCCGCATTAACCAGCGTTTCTATCTGCTTTAAATCTATAAATCGCTTCTTGGGTTTTGAAACCTCAATAACAAAAGGTCGCCCATTTCCAAGCATCCGAGCGTCTATGTCTTCTCTTCCTGAAGCATGAAAGAAAGTGGTTTCACCTTGAGCAGTTTCAAGTAACGGTTTAGATACCCATTCTTCCACTGATTCAGGGTACATTTTGCCTGTTCCACCGCATTTCTTGCAACCCCTACCGCGGCAACTTGAACAGAACCATTTCGACTGAGGGATATCTCGCACGAGTTTACGATATTTACCAGCAACAAAAAGAGGGTTAACCTGCAAGCGAATCTGCTCTGAGAAGGGGTTAAAGACTACAACAATGTCGGGTTTTAAGTAATCAGCGTCTTTGCCAGTGAGCTTGCCAAGTGCTTTGCCCAATAACCGTCCGAATTCATGCCTGATACTCTCGCCATAAGCAATGTTATTCGTTGCCTTAAACTCGTCTTCCCGCTCCTCAACCTCTGTGGGCAACTCAATCCCAACAAGGTACGTAGTAAACTCATAACCCTCAATAATACCCAGAGCTTTTTTTGCTAAACTGTGAACAAGCTCAAATTTGCCATCACAAAGAACACACTGTTTTTCTGAGTCTTTTTTTAGCACTCGTTTTTTGAGGTGTTTTAGGGTTTCTTGGGCTTCTCTTGAAAAACCGTTAGATGCCAAAACTTTGAGCCGCTTTACGCCTTCAAGGTTCTTTTCTGCGACAAGGTCGTTTGCTTGCAGGGTTAAGCTGACTTTAAGCGCTTGACCTCGAACATTGTTCTCCATGCTGTAGCCCAGTAGAGCGAATTGTCTGCCTAAGCAGTGGTCGCACAGGGGATATTTGCTGAGCAACTCGTAGGCTTTTTCTAAAACATTCATAACTTGAGCCTACTTGAAACCTGCGGGCAGCCCTTTGCCGCCAAGCCCGAAAGGCAACTTTTTCTTGCGCTTAAACATTTTAAGCATTTTTCGCATCATAACGTACTGCTTTAAGAGTTCTTTGACATCCTTTTCAGTTGTTCCTGAGCCGCGCGCGACACGTCTTGCCCGTGAAGCATTGAAAATTTTGGGGTTCTCTCTTTCCTGCGGTGTCATTGACTGGATAATCACGCGCCACTTGTCTAAACGCCCTTCTGCAGTGTTAAGCATGTCTTCGGGCAGGTCATAGGACATCCCAGGCAACATTTTGAGAACTTTGCTAAAGGGACCCATGTTTTTGACGGCGCTGAACTGGTCATACATGTCGGTTAATGTGAATTTGCCACTGAGAATTTCCTTGGCTTTCTTCTGCGGGACCTTGATTTCAGCATCATGCACCTTTTCGAGAAGTGTTTCTAAGTCGCCCATACCTAAGAGGCGCCCGACAAAACGTGAGGGAACAAACGGTTCCACATCTTCGATTTTTTCGCCTGTACCGATGAATTTGATTGGTGCTCCTGTAGCTGCAACCGCGGAGAGTGCGCCACCCCCTCTTGAGGAGCCGTCAAGTTTTGTGACGATTATGGCACCGATTGGGGTTGCCTCATGGAAAGTCTTAGCTTGAATTAGGGCTTGCTGTCCGATGGTGCCGTCTATGACCATTATGACTTCGTCAGGTTTGATGTGTTTTTCAAGGTCTTTCATTTCCTTGATCAGGTCTTTTTCTTCTTTGTGGCGGCCTGCCGTGTCAACGATGATTAAGTCCTTGTCGGCGAATTGTTTTAGCCCTTCCTTAACGACTTTTACGGGGTCTTTGGCTTTCACGTCACCGTAAACTGGAATGTTAATCCTGTTGGCGAGCTGTTGGAGTTGGGCAAAGGCGCCTGGGCGATATGTGTCGGCGCAAATCACGGCTGGTTTTAAGCCTCGTTTCTGGAAGTAGCGTGCCAGTTTTGCGGCGTGGGTTGTTTTTCCTGAGCCTTGGATTCCGACGAGCATTATGATTTTCTTTTTGCCTGGCTCCATTTTGAGTGGCACAGGCTTGTCACCTACGAAGCGGGTTAATTCTTCGTAGACTACTTTTATGACGTGTTCGCGTCTTGAGATGCCGGGTGGTACTTTTTCTTTTAGGGCGCGTTCTTCTATGCGTTTTGAGATTTCTAGAACTAGTTGTACGTTTACGTCTGCTTGGAGTAGTGCTCGCTGGATGTCTCGGACTAGTTCCTTCACTGTTTCTTCGTCTATGACGGAGGCTTTGAAAACCTTCTTTATTGCGTTGTATAGTGAGGAGCCTAATTTGTCGACAGCCATCAGAGTTCTCCAGCCTTAAATGATTCGTTAATTCTTTTAGATAAAGATTACAGTTGAAAGCCTAAGAATAAGCCTAATTTTTGGTGGTTTGGGCGGGGTTGTTGTTTATTGGAAGTGCAATTTAGGTCTTTTGTTGTTTTTTCGCTTTTTTTCGGTTTTTTGAAGCCTCAGTTTCCCCATTTTAAGAGTTCTTCACAATTCAGACGGCTCTTCATGCATCATTGGCTTCATCAACAATTAGGTTGGGAGCTAGAACATAAATGTTAAAGGGTTTGTGTGTGGCTCGGTATGTTTGTTTTTTTTTCTTATAATAGTTGTTGAAAAAAGGTTGCTTAGCACAACAACAATCAGTGGATTGTTCAAGGGGTTGCTTTCTTGTATGTGGGGTTGTTTTGGGTTGCTGGCTGTTGTGAAGTTGCCACAAGCAATGGGTGCCGTTAAGAAGCCTAGAAATAATTGTGATTTTTTCTATAGCCTTTAGGATAATTAGCGACAAGCTGATTTGCAAGATGATTGCTAGCTCATCTTTGGCTTATATAACTTGCCTTATGCTTGTGGAGGCAAGGTTAGGGTTTGCTGAGGCTCTGGTCCAAACTTTCAGGAGAATAGAAAAATGTTACAGCCACGACGTATTGGGCAATCAAGCCGTGGAAATATAAACCAGAGCCTACTCAGCCCCAACTTGCTTGTGTTGTTTGAACTAAAAAAGGGAGGAATGATGGATTTCATTTTTACCATCTTTATGGTCGTTTTCTGAGCATTAAGATGATCAACAGCCCTATGACTATTATTGCAACGAATAAGCCTGCGATTGCTGGTAGGAAGTATAAGTCAGCCATTGATTGTTCCACTATGGGTTGTGGTGTAGCGGTAGCAGCTGCTTCGTCTACTGCAAAGTAAGTCTGTGCAGAAGAGCCATAGTATGAATTTGAACCTGCGAAGGCTGCGATAACCGTGTATTTACCAGGGATGTCGGGAGTCCATTGGATGCCATAGGTTCCGCTTGAGTCGCTAAGGGTATTTCCTATAACGCGGTAGTTACCGTTTGCGTCGATGACAGCGATTGAAATTTCAACGCCAGTTGCGTCTGTTGGTTTTTCCTTATGCATGTAGACGTATTCCATCCATGCACCTTGGCTCTTGTCAGAAACGCATGGTACACCGTTGGGGAAACGTGCCGCTTGCTCTTTTTGAGTTGTGCCTGCAGCGATGTCAGTGATGGTTCCTCTGATTACTACGCTTTGACCTTGAGTTACTGCCGCTGGCGGTGCTTCTACAGTGAGTTTGCTTGCACCTTTGCCGACGCAGTAGACTTGCATGTCATAGATGTTTAGGTAAGCAAAGTATCCGTCTGCAATAACGTCCGTCATGCCGACATACATGCCTGAGCCCATTCCTGTGAGAGCCCAGATTTCTTCGCCTGTGGTTGCGTTTATGCATCTGTATTTTGCGCCTTTGTAGAGCGGTTGGTCTGGCGAGTGTTCTGTGACTCCAACGTAAACTTTACCGTCAGCAATGACGTCCACGAAGATTGGGTAGTGACCATAGACTGTGTCTAAGCCTGCGTAAGTACTGTTACCTTCTCCACCATTTCCGTATGACCATTTAAGTTTCCCCGTTGCGTCGTCATAGCAGTAGAGTATGCCGTCGTATCCTGCAGCGTAGAAATTACCATAAGCACTGAGTGAATCTCGTCTTAGTGTATCCCATTCCACTACAGGTGTTTCTGCAGTCCATAGGTGATTTCCATTTTGGAGACTAAAGCCATTGAGTTCTAGGGTTTCTTTGTCTTCAGTGACGAATGTTCCTGCGATTGCATCAACCGCTACGATTACTCGTGTCACATTGTTTGGTGCTGGTGCATAGTATTTGCTCCACAGAGTGGTTCCTCTTGAATTGGCGTTAAGATTTATTGCTGTTATGTTTGCGCCATATCCTTGAGTTCTTGGTCCAGTTCCTAAGCTTCCTTGGACGAGGAGTAATCGGTCATCGACCAGAACATCTCTGTAGATACTCCAACCTGTTCCAGCAAGCGATGGCAAGGATACGTTCCAGTCGTACATGCGAGAATCAGTCGCATTGAATGTTCCTGGATACCAGTTGCCTGCTCCTATTTGTCCAGCTGTTAGTTGATGTATTTTTGAGAAGTTCCATTGTGATAGATACCATTTAGGACTTGCTGTAGTTCCTAGGTTTGCTAGAGTGTATATCAAATATTCGCCTCTTGGGCCTGCTGCTGATGCGCCAGTTGACATTGATGCGGCTAAGGTGCCAGTGGCTGTACCGGAGGGAATGTTGGTTACGTTCATTGTTGTCAATACACCTGTTCGAGCGTCATATGCTTTCCAAACTGTACCGAGACCTGTATAGGATGTGGTTGTTGCGATTAGTAGACCGTTGGGTAGAACGCCATGTTGGTTACCGTCATGGAAGGAGTATAAGTAGCCGAAGGAGGGCACAAGAGATACGCCTGTTGCTGAGGCATTGATGCGCCATAGCTCTTTGCCTGTTTGCAGGTCAACTGCAATATAAGCTCCTCCGCCGCCCGAGTTGCCGTATGGTTCTTGATAATAGAGGGTTCCATGCATGATGATAGCGTTAGAGAACCGCGTATTGTATGAACTGCCTGTATAGTATCCTTCACCTATGTTTCCAGTTGAAGTCCCGCCGACAACGCCTCCGAACTGAAGCTCTTTAGTCCACATAACGTGTGCTGTTTCTGGTGCTGACCCGTCTTTTTGATACCTGCCGTAACCTGCACCACCAGTAGCACTAGCGCCGCTGCGGATGTAGGGGCCGTTAAGCCAGTTGGAGGATATTGTGTACCAGTCGCTGTTTCCACCGTCTATGGGTCTTGACCAGAATTCAGTTGGAAGAGCGCCGCCGCCTGTTGTGGGGGGAACTTGCTCGTCTTGCACAGTGAGTTTAGTTACTGCTTGGGCAGGAAGGTAAGTATCGTTTTGGAAGTCACCGCTCCAAGTATGTACTTGCCCAGGATAGTTGAAGGTGAGGATATATTCGCCTACTGCGTCAGGGGTAAACGAGTATGATTGTACTCCAGTGGTATCTTGTGTAGCAGCCCACGTTTGAGTTTCGTTTTTCCCGTCTGGTTGGGTAATAGTCAACGTATATCCATGTCGGCGAATGTCGTTAGTTACCAGCGCGCCTGATAAAGGCGTGTCAACCCACATGTAAACGTACACTGTCTGCCCGACGCCTACAGGATTCGGAGCAGCAGTTACATAAGCGTATGAGACGATTTTCCATGCAGGCGTGTGCGCGCTAGCATTTGATAGAGTCATCATAGGAATAGCTATTGATAGCATAAGTAGTAATGTAACAATAGAGAGAGTTTTTTTCGATAGATTATTTTGCATATTCAATTTGTTTTTCTTTCTCCTTTTTTTGGTGGCTTATTAGTCGGGTATAAAGTGCTAATAAGCCTCGCTCACCTATCGTGAGGAGCTAAAAAAGTGCTAAATTACAACCCCACACGTAGGGCTAAACAGAAGGCTAATTAAAACAAATTTAAAATGCGCACCAAAATTTTGCTTCAGAAAATACTTCGTTATAAGCATCAGGAAAAACATCTAAATGGGTTTACTGAAGCCTCTAGGTACCAACTGATTTAGGAGAATTACTGAAAAATGTAGCACCATAATGCAACATGACAAACTAGGCTTACTCAGCCCGTTGCAAAACCAAGACTTAAACTAAAAAAGGAGGGAAAGATTGGGTTTCAAAGCTTTCGCCTTATGGCCGTTTCTTAAGTAGCAACAGCGTCGGTATTGCCCCTACCAATATGATTGCGGCAATTACGCCGATTACAGCGGGAACAAAGTACACGTCAGCCATGGATTGGGGTGTTTCTGTTGGCGCAACAGTAGGTGTCGCTTCGGAAACGACAACTGCGGTTTCTGCGTAGGAGCCGTAGTAGCCCTCTGTGCCAGCAAACGTAGCGGTTACCGTGTATTTGCCAGGGACATTAGGTGTCGTCCAAACCAAGCTGTATAATCCGCTGGCGTCACTTGTTGCGGTGCCAAGGACGATATAGTTGCCGTTGGGGTCAATTGCGCTGATTAGTACTTCAACACCTTTTGTGTCTGTTGGCTTTGGTTTTTGCATGTACACGTACTCCATCCATTCGCCCATGCTTTCGTCAGAAACACAGGGTACACCGTTAGGGAAGCGCGCGGACTGTTCAGACTGCTTGGTGCCTGCAGCGATGTCAATTACCTTGCCCTGTACGATTATGCTCTCACCTGCTGTTATCTGGGTTAATGGTGCCTGCACTGTAGTAGCACTTGGTCCTTTACCGATGCTGTATATCTGCATGTCATAGTGATTGGTGTATACGTAGTACCCTTCTGCAAGGGCATAGCCCTCACGTCTATGATGCCCGCCCCACGAGAGCAATGTCCATAATTCTTCGCCAGTCTCAGCGTCAACGCATCGTGCCTTTGCACCCTTGTAGAGTGGAGTATTCGGTGAGTGCTCGCCAGTTTCCAAGTAGACTTTGCCGTCAGCGATTGTTGTTATGAAGATAGGATAATTGCCCCAAGCTGTTTCAAGACCCGAGTTAGTGCTGTTGCCTTTGCCGCCGTTTCCGTAAGTCCATAGCAAGTTTCCTGTTGCTGTGTCGTAGCAGTAGAGTACGCCGCCAAAGCCCGAGTAGTAAAGTTTGCCGTAAGCCGTGTTAAAGCCAATACTGCCCAAATAGTTGTAGAAGTCAAAGTCAGAAGCGTTTTCTGGGTGGCTTATTTTCCATAGTTGATTACCAGTGTCTAGGTCGAAGCCTGTGAACGCCATCGTGTCTTTGTCGTAGGCTATGAACACGCGATTAACTTCATCTATCGTCTTCAATGCAAAACTTCTGGTTACATTGCCCTCTGGTGGATTGTAGGTTTTCATCCAAAGCAACTGCCCTCGTGATGATTCTTTTAGACTTATCGCCCACATCGTGTAAGGCGCTTGACTAGTCATCGAAGGCAAAGTGTTGTTGTAGCCAAGCAGTACATCGCCAAAAATGGCTCCAACGACCGTTGCTGAGGCCATTCCTACGCGCCAAGGTATTGAAACGTTCCAGTCATAGCGATCTGCGGTGCCGCCATCATTGGTTGCAGAGATTGTTGGTGTTGAAAGTGTCGTAGTCATGTTCCAAAGTCTAGACGAGTTCCATTGTAGCAAACGCCAGTTAGGGCTTTGGGCTGTTCCTGCATTAGAGATGACATATCGGAGGTGTTCTCCTTTTGGACCAAGAACTGCAGTACCTGTGGGAACGTTAGTGACGTTGAACAAGGGGTCTCCTGTACGTGCATCGAACGCTCGGGCAAAGTTGGCCGTGAAAAGTAATCCCTCGTAGAAAACACCGTGCTGATTTGGTACGTCTACGTCGTAATAGTAACCAAATGATAGGCTGGGCAAATCTGTTCTTCTCCACAGTTCTTCCCCTGTTCGTAAGTCAACGCATACTGTCGGTCCACCTGTACCTGTGAGCCCCAATGGTTCTTGATAGTATAGCCTGCCGTACATGATTATAGGGTTACCCATCCTTCGATTGTAGGTTAGTCCAGTATAGAACATGTTGCCTTCAATGCCGACGTTGCTACCGCCCACAACTCCTCCGTTTTGGATTGGCTTGCTCCACATGACGTGGGAGGTGCTGGGTCCTACGCCGTCTTCTGCGGACCTGAATTTTCCGTCAACCAGTTGGGGTGAACCTGTCCCTAGCCAGTGTGATGAAACTATGTACCAGTTTGAGTTTTGTCCTTCTATGGGGCGTGTCCAGTACTCTGTTGGAAGTGCATATGGTGCAAGTTGAGAGATTGGCTCTTCTTGTACTGTCAGGGTTGTTGTTTTGCTGCTGGGCAGGTAGGTGTCGCCTTGGTAGGCTCCACTCCAAGTATATACTTGTCCTGGGAAGCTGAAGTTGAGAGTATATGTTCCTGTTTGGTCGGGCGTGTATAAGGTGTATGCAGATGAAGTCGTGTCCCATACGACGCTCCAGGTTACTGTTTCTGTGGCGCCATTTGGTTTTGTTATTGTGAGTTTGTAGTCATGGAACCTAATATCGTTGGCTTCGGATGCACCTGAAATGACGTCTCCAAGCCAAACAACGATTGTTGCTTGTTGGCTGACGCCTATAGGGTTTGGTGAGACGTGAATGAAGGCGTAAGTCGGGATTTCCCATGCAGGGGTGTGCGCACTAGCAGTTGGCAATGCCATCAGTGGGATAGCCATGGATATCATTAAAAGCAATGTGATTATGCAGCATATTTTCTTTGAATTTTGTTTTTCTATATTCATTTTTATTCCCCTTAAACTCAATCAAGTTAACGAAAATGGTTATAAGACTCACTCACCTATCGTGAGACTAAAAATGTTGAATCAGATACAACATTTGATTAATTCCAGCGAACTCTTGTGACATGGTCCTGGCAAGGCGCCCCAAGGTAATGCTTAAAAAACATACTCACCTATCGTGAGTGTAAAATATTAGTAATATAGGATACATGGTTAAGAAAAAAGCATAAAAGTAGTGAATTTAAACGATGGATCCATACGCTTTCCAAACCTTCCGAATTATCTATGAAATTACTTCAGCAATCTTATACTTCATTCTTCTAAGATTCATGATTAAACCATATCAACTCACTAGGGAAACCCGATATCTTGGGTTGCCGCTCGGCTTTGGATTTTTGGGGGCAACAAGCGCCCTAGCTGCCTTTGTATTTTACCAACCATATATTTTTGGCAAAGGAACAATATATCTTCAACTCGTTCTAAGAACGTTCGCGTTTATCTTTCTAATTACAACCTATTATTTTTCAAGAAAAAATACAAACAATAGAAGTTTGTGGAATGCTACTTTAGCCATATTAATAATCGCATTTCTAACGTTGTTTCTACTCGTTACAATTCCTGATATTGCTTTACCTAACTATCAAGTTACCAGTATTTGCACCAGAGTTATCAACCTAATATTAATTTTATATATTTTTGCCCATACACTTAGAACCCACATCAAAGCGCCTGACCCAGACACAATATGGACGCCGTTAGGGTTTTTCCTTCTCGCGGTTAGTCAATATTTGTTAATAGTTTGGGCTCTCGACGAGAGTTATGCTGCGTTTTTTGGAGCTTTGGCTATTCGCTGGGCTGGTTTGGCCATATTTCTAGCAGTCTCCATTCGATCCTTCTACTGTGCCAGAAAAAAGGAGGTTGATAAATGAAACAAATTGCGCGCAGAGACCGATTGAAAATTTATGGAGACCTTTTGTCAATATTCTACGCGCAAAAAGAAGAAAAGATTGTTTTAACACGAATACAAGTACAGATGAAAGTTCCTTTTGATAGGTTGAAAACTTACATCTCAGAGCTAATTTACTTAGGGTTGATTCAAGATGAAGTTTCGTTTAAGTTGACAGAAAAGGGTAAGCAGTACCTTGTTGAGTACGAAAGAGTTCTTGATTTTATGAAGCGTATGGGTATAGCTTACAAGTAGCATGATGAAAACAGAACGGGTAAATAGCAGATAATTGGGATTAAAAGGTATTGAAGAAAGCAAAAAGACAGTTTGTTTATTTTGCTCGTACAATTTTGACTTTGCCAAGTATCTTCCAATATTCGATTTCTGCGCCTGCAGTTAGTTTAGCTTTGAGGTCTTCTTCATCTGGGAACGGCGCGTCCAAGTACTCGTAGGTTTCTAAATCCATTATTTGCACGCCGTTCGGGTTCAAGGCAAAGATTTGTCCTGGTCGTTTGTCGATTATTGGAATTTCTGCGCTTGCGTCGACTGGTTTTACGAATTGCCTTTTTTGGTTGTCGAATATTCCGATGGCTACTATTCTTGCTTTGGCGGCTCCGTGTTTGCCTGGTTTAGATTTTGCAATATCCACGATGCGGCATGGTTCGCCGTCAATCATCATGTAGCCGCCAACGCGTAAACTTCCAACATCTACTGGTCTGCTCATTTTTCGCGCGCCACTGCTTGTTTTGTTTTCAATGCAATTTCTAAGCTTCATCCATATATAGCTTAAGGTAATTGTTGGCTTATGTTGTGTATGTTTTGTGGGTGTTTTTAGTTAATATTGTTGAGTGGAAGTTTCTTGCGTATTCTTGGTACAACATCACCTATGGTGTATGATTATTTTGGGCTTTGTGCTGGTTCTGGACGGTTCGCAAGCAGGTACATTTAGAGCAAGGTTTGATTTGGGTTTTTTTAGAAGCGGGCTTTGTTTATTGGAGCGTGTATCCGCCGTCTGAGATGAGGCATTGCCCCGTGATGAAGCTTGATTGGTCGCTGGCGAGAAAAACAACCAAGTTTGCGATGTCTAAAGGCGTGCCCATTCTCCCCATCGAGATGCCTTTGATGACTTGCTGGTATAACTCTGAGCCGACGGGTAAAGCGCCGACATCTATTGGTCCTGGTGCCACAGCGTTCACGTTGATGCCATATTGCGCCATTTCAAGCGCCAAAGACTTAGTGAAGCCAGCCACTGCGGCTTTACTTGCAGAATAATGCACCAAGTTCTGGAACCCTACAATTGCACCTGCGATTGAAACGATGTTTACTATTTTGCAATATTTCTGTTGCACCATTTTTGGCAGGACTGCTTTGGTGCAGTGGAAAACGCCGTTTAGATTAACTTGTATAACGTGGTTCCATTCTTCCCGCGTCATTTCTAAAAAGGGCTTCTGCGGGTAAATTCCAGCGTTATTAACAAGAATGTCGATGCGCTCATGTTTTCTGATTATCTGTTCTTCGATATTTTGCGCCTGCTCTGGATCAGTCACGCCACACTTAATGGAAAAGGACTTTGCTCCAAGAGAATCTATTGCCTTACCTACCTCAAAAATGTCGTCAGAACATCCGTCACAACCACTTCGGCACCGTTTCGTGCAAGAGCTAAAGCAATTTCTCTACCGATGCCTTTCCCAGCACCTGTAACTATAGCGATTTTTCCTTTTAGATTAGACAACAATATCACTCCAAAATTAGCACTTAACCTATGCCTTCTTTTCTATAAGAAGGTTGTTTGTACTTATATTGCAACCAACAATCAAAAAAATCGGCAAAAGAATGCTGGAAGGGATATTTCTGTTTTGAAAGGGTAATATAGATTAAGGCTTTACTGTCAGCATTATGTATCTATTTTGGGTCGTTTTCGGAAGTACTGTATGCTGATTGCCACTGCAATAGACGATAGTAAAATCATAACTCCGATGTTAAAGCCCTCTGGAATTGGTTCAGGTGGTGGTGTACTGGCATAAGTGACGCGCATGTGTTGTGTAAAAGGTCTTGTGCCGGTAGGGGTGCCGAATGGATTTGGAAATGAACCGTAAGTCTGCTCAATGTATACATGAGCCCCATTTGGATCGCGATAAGTGTCGACGTTGTCGTCGTCGTTATTGAAGCAAAGCCAATAGGTGGTTCCAGCGGTAACTGATACTGGAGTGTTAAGCGTGAGGTTGTTCCATCCTGCGACAGCGGCGGTTGAGTTGCTGTAAGCCAAGAGGGCTCCTGGGCTGCCAGATGAATCTGCGTAGATGGCACTCATTATGTTTCCTGCAGGCGTGGCAACATTCACACTAACTTTGGTGATTGTGCCCCAATAACCTGCTGTAATGTTAGAAGCCCTCGCATAATTACCCCTCACCCCGTTACCGAGAGAGTCCATGCCTGTAGTTGATGCGTTTCCAATTTCCTGAATTACTTCTGTTTGGGCAAAACCTGGCGAAATGCACATGAAACCTATTACCAGAGTTGCCAAAACAAAAGCAACCACCATTTTCATTTTCAGATTAACAGTCTCATTTCGACCGGGGGATTTTGTTAACAAATGTAAATTTACCCTCACTCTGAATATATATAAATTCATAGATAAGCAAAGATATATAAATTTTTTCGTTGTCTCTTAATTCTGTGTGTTTTAGTTGTGAATGGTAATTTTTAAGAGGTTTTTTGTCTTGATTGAACATCAAGCTAACAATTTTCTAACTCGTTAAAGCGTGGTCGAAGTCGAATCAATAACTCGCTTCTACTGCCTTTTGATGTCGCTTCTCAAAGAAAGCCTAACTTAGTTGGCGCCTTGAAGCGAAAAAAGGGGAAAGATACGGGAAATGGAGAAGTCGCCATTGAAAGGGTTAATATAGACTAAGGTAACGCTATTTAACTGAACGGTGAGCGCGTGTTTAAAAGTGTCGGCATAGTTGCCCGCTACGACAAAAAACAAGCATTAAAGCTCACAGAGGAGCTTGCGGATTACCTAAAAAGCAAAGGGTTAGAAGTTCACATAGAAGACACGCTGTCAGGCAAAATTAAAACTGAGTACGATTTTGTTCCGCTCTCAAAAATGAAAGCAGACTTTGTAGTATCTATGGGCGGAGACGGCACAATACTACGTACAAGCATCACTCTGCCTAAGCCTGAACCGCCGATTTTAGGAATCAACATGGGTGTTAGGGGTTTCTTAACAGAGGTAGAGCCGAAAAATGCCTGCGAAGCCGTGGAGCGAATCCTCAAAGGCGAGTACAAGATAGAAAAAAGCGCTAAACTCGCTGTTTCAGCAGGCGGCGAAGCTTTACCTGATGCCCTCAACGAGGTGGTGATTTCTGCGGGGGAACCTTCTAAAATTCTTTATTCGCAGATATGCAAGGATGGAAAGCCTATTCTAAAGTGCCAAGCAGACGGCTTAATCGTGGCGACCCAAACAGGCTCAACAGGCTACAATCTTTCGGCAGGAGGCCCAGTTTTAGACCGCAATGTGGATGCTTTTGTTTTAACGCCGATTTGCTCATTAACCGTGTTTCACTCACTTGTTTTTCCAGCGAACTCGAAAATAACCTTCAATGTAATCCGTCCGAAAAACATGTTGGTTTTGATTGATGGGAACTACCGCAAACTGCTAGACACAAAAGACCCCGTGCTAGAAGTCACAAGGTCCAAGAACGTGACATCCTTCATCCGTTTTGAAACCGATTTCTACGATAGGCTACGCAACAGGTTGCTCTTTAAGGGAACAGAATGAAAAGCCCAATAAACAACCAGCACAGAAAAATTGTTGTTTTAGATACTTCCGCTTTTTTAGCCGGGTTTGACCCTTTCTCTCTCGGCGAAGAGCAAGTAACCGTGCCAGAGGTTGAAGAGGAGATTAAAAGAAACACGCTGATAAAAACACGTTTCAAAACAGCCGTGGAAAGCGGCAGGCTAAGGGTTAAAGCGCCTTCTGAAGAGTTTGTAACCCAAGCTAAAGTTTATGCTTGTAATGTTGGCGACTCGTTTAAGCTGTCTCAAGCGGATATGCAGCTGTTAGCTTTAGCGTTAGAGCTGAAAAAGCAGGGGTATTCTCCACAGCTTGTTACTGACGATTATTCTATCCAGAACGTTGCCAAGCAGATGGGCATAGAATTTGTTGCTCTCGCTACCTTCGGCATCAAACGCCTTTTAGAGTGGATAAGATACTGCCCCGCTTGCCACCGCAAGTACCCAGTAGACTGTACATTTAAAGAATGCCAAATATGCGGTACCGAACTCAAAAGAAAACCAAGTAGACCGCAAAAACCAAGGTAAACAAGCCGTTTTCCCTTAGAAAAAGGCTAAAAGCAACACCAAAAGCAACCCTTCCACCCCAAAGACGGGAACTATAATTTGTTTTGCCTTTTGAATTGCTTTGTCAACCAGCAGGGACAATGATTGTAAGCGTTCTTCCCCGATAACTCTGACTTGGGGCACAACCAGTTGCAGAAAGCCAGCCTTGGAAGCTTCAAGGTTTGCCTGCGCTTTCTTCGCGGTTTCAGTAATGTGGCGAATCAAAATGTCGTGATCCATGACTTCGCCGACAGTGTGATAACCACGCCTTCCAGTAACTAAGGCGCTGACCGCATGAGTATCGGTGGTAAAAACTTCACTCTCATCAAACCCTTGGGAGGCTAAAGCGATAATAATTTTCTCACGCAAGTTGGGAACCACGTTGTTACCGTCAATTACTACGTAGGCGGTTTTCTGCTTTTCCACTTGAACAACTATTACTGTGATTCCGCCTGTTCCCATGCCCTGCTTTAGAGTAAATTCCTCAGGAAAAGTCGTGGCGGCACCAACCAAGAAGGGTTTCCGCTCCAAGGTTATCGCTTTTTGTAGGCATTTAGAAGCAGCAATCTGCAGTGCATCAACATGTTTTTGGGTGTCAATTTCATTGTCGTTGAGACTGTTATGGGAATTAATTATCAGGGCGTTTTTTAAGCCGTATTTTTTTGCTTCTTCGCTGACGACGTGGCCCAACTCTTGAGGCAAATCTTCAGTTGTTTTAGGAGCAAGGGTAAAAGAGAGGAGAGCAGTATCGCCAAAGATTTGGCAGGAAGCAGTAGCGACGCCCTCAGTAGCTTTTACAAAAGAGGTAGCTACGCCTTCTGAGGCCTCAAACTTTGCAGAAGCGATTATGTTTGAAATTATTTTGTGATTCTGCGCTTGAGAAGTTAAATCGAGTTCGTGCCCAAGAATACCTAACGGGGTGCAGGTTTCACAGCCAAATTCTTTTTCAAAGTCTTGTTTGAGAAGCGAAGGAAGGAGACTGCTTCCGATGTTTTTGAAAGGTCCTGGATGAACGGATGGAACTATAATTGCGGCTTTTGGTTTAGCAGAGTCAAACTTTAGAAGCGATACTTCGATGTCTACGTCTTGCCCCAGGCTTTCAAGAAAACCTTCCAGAGGCGCGTTGTCGCCAGTCAGCCAGTTTAGCAGGAAAGCTCGAAACATGGGCAACGTTGGCAGGGAATAAGTTTGTCTGCCTAAACGGTCTATGACAAAGAGGAAAGAGTATACCGCAGCAAAAGCGATAATTGGCGAAACAACCAGAAAAGGAAAGACTTGCAGCAGTAACGCGCTTGAGATGCCAGTCCAAAACGCAAGAAAAGCTATGACGCTGAGAACTGGCTGAAGTAAGGTTGATACTAACTGTCGCCAAAAAGAGGAAAAAGAGGTCGCTACCAGAACCATAAACCTTAGTGTCACAACTGTGGCATATCCTAAAAGGGATAGCTTGACCCACCATGTCCAATCAAACGCAAAGCCTAGAGCAACACCGATTAGTATAAAAAATACCCAAAAAATCCAGCAAAACATTGATAGTGCAATAGTGCGCCGCAACAAAAAAACAGGGTCTTTTCTTAGAACAATTCTGCTTACCACTAAATCAGCCGCAAAGGTCAAAACAAAGAGGGAAAAACCAAGTGCCAAACTACTGAGTAATCCGATTGCGGGGAAAAAGGCAAAAGTGGAAAGGCCAATTACACCAATGCAGATTACTGCGATTGCCAGAAGGGATTTTTTGGCTGATGGAAGAAAGAACATGGAAGAGTAGTGTTTTTTCGCACTATCCATTGAGGCATTAAGTGAATTTTCAGTCGCCATCGCTATGCTTCCATCCCAAGGTCGGTTCTTAAGGAAGTGGAAGGGCTTATTAATATTTAGCGAGTTTCCTATCTTAGGACCAGCCAAGAAAAACAGATTTTTCTATACCAAACCTTAACTACAGGAAAGTTTTAACATAAATCTGTTAAAAAAATGGAGGATAAAAGAGCAATCTGCCCCGAAAGAAACCCAATTCAACATTGTTCTCGAGGCGAATGGTTTTAACTTTAGAATACTAATCATAGTAGTTTACGGTAGTTTGCAAAGTATATGTCAGATCAAGGTTTGCCCCCTTCGATATTTCATATGCTCGAACGAAATGTGGGCAAAAAAATCAGAGTCATAATAGATCCCGCTTATGGTTTCGAAGGCACTCTTGCAGCGGTAACACACGAACCAGCAGGAATCTGGCTGTCCGATGCCGAAGCCATCGTTTTAAGATCAACTATTGCGCAACCTATTCCGCAGGTGGCAAGCCGCGAAGAAAGAAGCGAACTATATCTTCACTTGAATTCAGTTCAAAGAATAGAAGTCCTACACACTACTGCACCCTCAAGAAGAGGGTAAAATAAAAGCGTTTAGAAGAAGATTTTTGCTAAAACCGAAACAACAATCAACGATACTGCCAAAGCTACTAGCAGTTCAGGTCGAACCTTGATTCCTTCGGTTTCTTCCTCAAAAAACCTTAGCAAACCTGCACTTGCGGCCGGCATTGGACCAGTATCTTTTTTCTTTTTGCTCACTAACATCCCTACTGAATTGATGTGTTATCATGCCTAATATCTGCTTGGACTAATTAATCTTGCGCCGAAAGGTTGCTTCGGCTTTCCGTATACAAAAGCATCAACAAAACACAGTTTAACCTTTAATAGCCGCCAGAACACAACACCTTGAGAGTGAAACCATATGCACATTCATGAATTCCAAGAAATGATGAAACACCTCTATTTCAAACGTGACTCGGAACGCGGAGTAGAAGGCACCTTTAACTGGTTGGTTGACGAAGTCGCTGAACTCGGCCAAGAACTAAACGGGACCAACCGTGAAGCAACCGAGAAAGAATTCGCCGATGTCATCGCTTGGCTATCGTCACTTGCCAATGTCATGGGAATTGACCTTGAAAAAGCCGCCATCAACAAATACAACAACATGTGCCCGAAATGCCAGCACTCACCATGCCAATGCACGTTCTAACCAAGCCGTTTCTGCCCTAACCCCGTTGACAACCAAACATAGCGTCCACTGCCCCTGCGTTCAACGATGCCCTCATTCTTTAGAAGCTTAAGATGATACGTCACAACACCATACGAGAGCGCAGATTGTTTGGCAACCGTGGTTGCGCTAAAAGGCTGGTCGTCTAGCAAAGACAAGATTTTTGTTCTTGCCGCAAGTCCACCACGTACATTTCGGATGTTGCTCAAGTAAGCGTTGGGGTGCCAAGAGCCCTTTATTGCAATTCACCGATACAATAAAGCGCGGTCTTTATTGAAAAGCTTTAGTCTAATTAAAATCGAAAAGTGTTGCCTGTTTTGGCTTTTTGTTATCAAACATGGAAGCTAATTCTTCCTTGATGAGGTCCATGCGCTGAGTGTAGTACTTGGGCAATCCATACTTGTCAACAAGTTGCTGCGCCGCCACCAGGTACTTCTCGATGCCGCCACGGTAAACGGTAAGTGTCAACTGGCCGCCACAGAACGGACATTTACCGCGAAGAGGCAAGCGGCGGAATTTTTTGTTGCAAGACTTGCATCTGAAGCCTTGCGTGGAAAATGCGCGCAGGTTACCAGCGATATCGCGCATAAAATGAGTGTTGAGAACTTTTAGTGCAACCTGCCTTGCATCGACAGCGTCAATTTTCTCTCCCAGTGATAGTTGCATGTTGAGTTTATCAATCATGGACTTGAACTCTTTATATGAGCTGTTAGCGTTGCCAAGATTAATGTTGGAAACAGGGGTCGTGTACTGGAACCCCTCAAACTGTGCTTCAGTCCCAAGCCGATGACTAACCACATCCATAATGGCGCTGACGGGCCGCACTTCAGCCTTCTCGAGTGTTTTCTTATAAAACTCAAGCGGATAAGACGCGGCAACATCACAATCATGCGCCTGCCGCTGCACTTCTTGAGTGTTCACAAACGGAATCAGCAAAATAGGAGCATCCATAATTCCGCCAATCTGCGCTGGTAAGTAAACCCGCGAAAAATTAAGAAGAGTATCCAATGCCAACATGATGGCGTCCTCGTCGCCGTCACAATCTCGACGTTTAGCGGAGTGCCAAACAGGATGAGCATAGATAACATTGCGGTCAGTGAAACCAACCACGCGCCCCAAGATGCAAGCGCATGTGTGCGGAGCTAAACCAAAAATCAAGTGCCCCACAAGGTCTTCAGCCTTCTTAACATTATAGAACGCAGGTAACTTGTAGACTCTTCTCAGTAAATCATCAATGAAAGCGGCAATCTGCACAAAATAGTCACCTGCACGCCAAGGAATCACAACATCCTGCAGCTTAAGCTCACAAACCTGCTCAGGATCAGTCAAGGGGGCGCCATAAGTGTCGCAGTTGTAGCCTAGCTGCCGAATCTTCTCCACTGGCACTCCGACTTCAGCAGGTGTAAAATGCGTTAAAGGCGCGTTCGTAGCGTCAAACCGAATAGTACCATCCTTATAGACAGACAGCTCGTGCTTTGCCCGCAAAATCCCCTTCTCAATAATTTCAGGGGTTTTATCCTGATTGGTTAAGCCTTTGACGCCGCGGAGAAGTTTTGGCGCCGAGTAACCAAGAGAGCCGCACGCAGCATCAATCATTTCCCTGAAATTGATGGGCTGACGCTGATACTGAATCGCCTCCACCTTACAAGCGGGGCAAGCATTATCTTTAAGTGCCCTGCCGCAACGTGGGCAGCTGTTCTCTGGCACAGTTTCACACCCGCAACTGGCGCATTTCACTTTGAAAGTGTAAGTCTTACAGTTTGGGCACTTCCTTTTTGTCACTTCAACAAAAACTGGACCTTTCTTTGCCGCCTCCATGAGGTCTCTGTGAGTCCCGCCTGCGAGGCTGACTGGGAAAAGCACGTGAACAAGAGGCCTCATCTCCCGCCGTTTAGCCTTCTCTGGGCGTCCCATGCGTCCACCCACATAAGTAGGCGCTTTATCCTTAACTTGCACTCCAGAAAGCAAACTAACCGCCGCCAAAACCGAAGGCGCATCAGACAGTTCGGGCGGGGCGGTTTTGTCGTAACCGAGACTGAACGCTAAAGCCGCGGCGTCCTCACCTGCCACCACAGCCTTGCCGTCCACAATTTTGTGCGGAACCAGAATTTTACGCAAGAAGCCAACGACGGTTTCATCAGCTTTGCCCATTATTCTGCAAACAGTTCCTTCGTTCAAGGTGACTTCACAAGTATCCAACCATTTCTTGAGCAGGGCAACTTCTTGAGACGAGGATAAGCTCGTCCAGAAGAAAGTGGCGCTCGGATGCAAAGGCACACCCAAGTTCAAACTTAGCGCGATGGCTTCTTTAACGGTTGGTTTGGTTTTGAAAGGGTCAGAGAGGAAAGCCTTTATTTTTTCTGCAGGAATTTTGGATGCTTCTGCAGCTTTTTCATAATCTGAGCTGAATCCTTGAGCAAGGGCGTTTTGCAGGTCTTTAACCCACCATTCCTCCACGTAGCCTGAAGGCGGAAGCGCCTTGTTGGTGTAGAGGAAATCGCCAAAACTAATCAGCATGTCTCCTAAGAACAAGATTTTTTGAATCTTTCCCTTGACCTTCTCAAAGTTCTCAAGAGAAACACGAACCACGGAACCATCTTTGAGCAACACGACGGGGCATTCAATCGTGTCCACTGGAACCGTAACGCCACCCTTCCCAGGCAACTCCAGACGCATCTGAGTGCCAGCAGCAAGAAAGCCCTCAACCACAAGCATGGTCGCAGGATGAATCCCAACAGCAGAAAGCCCAGTGTTTCTTGACCTGCCATACCTTAATCTGAAGCCCCCGCGACGGGATGGGAAAGCGAAGATTGGTCTGCCAGCTATGACGTCATCCATGAAGCCGCCTGACTTCTTTTCAGACTTCTTCTTAAAATCTCGAAGCCAGTCCCAGCCTTGAAAGCCTATTTTTTCCACAATCACCAAAACTTTTTGGGCACGCCCAACAATACCGTCGTTGACCACGCGGAGCGCTCCGCCTCTGACGCGGTTGGTTTCAACTCTTTGCAGGTTCCTGTATGAAGAAACTTCAACGGGGTCAGATTCCGTGCCAGTAACCTCAACAGGAAGCAAACTCAACGCTTTCCTTAACTCCTCATCAGGAATGTGATATTGAAAACGCCCCACTGACCGCTCATAAAGGCGTAGTTCTTCCACGAATCGGGCGATTTCTTCCTCAGTTGGCTTATACTTATCCAAGCCGAGTTGCCGACGAACAAAATCGCCAACGATTAAGGTTAATGCTTGGTCTGTTCCGCCTGCTGAACGGATTGGCCCTGCAAAGTATATAGCCAGATACCGTGTTCTATCGGGGTTTGTTTTTATTTTTACTTGCGCTATTCCTTGTATGGGTGCTGCTGTCAAGCCCTCAGTAAAAATGGCAAGAGCTGTTCTGATAGCTTGCTCAGCCGCTTTTTCAGGCTCCATATGCCCGAATTTACCAAGGGAAATTTCTTCCGCGACTTTGAATGCTATTTCTTCTCTTTGAATCTTTGAATTGTATTCCCTTATGCTGAGGGCTACACCTTTTGGACCAACCAAGCCTTCCACTAAGTCAGCAATGTCCTGTGCGATGATGCATTCGGTTTTCAGGGCTGGGTCTAACCCTTTAGACCTGGCGCTGTCGCTAATTGCATATAGTTCTTTTAGTTGGCTTTCCATGATTTGTACGTAGTTTTGGTAGCTCTTGCTAATGTTCAAAGCGACAGCTCACCCGCAAGATATAGAGAGACAGGTTATTTTTGGCTTTTCTAAAACTACGGAAAAAGTTGACGAACATCAGACTTTGTTCTTAATCGCCTGAATAATTTCAGAAAGCCGTTGCTTTGCATCGCTCGACTCAGTAATGTTCCCCGTTACAATTATGTCTGCTCCAGCATTAGCCGCCATCAACGCCTGCTCCTTACTGCGTATCCCTCCACCTACAATCAAGGGAATATCAATTAAATGCTTCACAGCCGCTATCATTTCAGGAGGCACAGGGGTTGCTGCGCCAGAACCGCCCTCCAGATAAATGAAACGCATCCCTAGATACTGCCCAGCTAGAGCATGAGCCGCAGCCAATTCAGGCTTGTTATAAGGCACCGATATTGCTTTACCGACTATACCAGCGGTGCCCCCTTCCCCCACGATTATGTAACCCATAGAAATTGGTTCCAAACCATACTTTTTGACAAGCGGCGCACCCAAGATTTGGGCACCAATGAGAAAATACGGATCAACTGAATTTAGAAGAGACATAAACCAAATTGCGTCTGCATGACTACTGATGCCTGTGATATTGTTGGGAAAAAGAATCGTTGGGAGTTGTACATCACTTTTAATAGCTTTTACAACATTGTCAAGATGTTCTTGTGAAACAAAAGTTGAGCCACCAATCATTATGGCAGCAGTCCCGCTGTTTTTAGCGTTCTCAGCAATCTGCGAGGCATTGGAAGCTGTGACCTTTTCTGGGTCCAAGAGGGTCATGTGGATTGTCCCTTCAGCTTTGATTTTGTCAAGCAAGTACCTTTCAATAGGTCCTAGCATAGCAGCAATCCTTCACTTCTTTGACTATTCTTCCTTTACGTTAGGTGTAGCCCTTTTTTGAACACCGTAAACACGGTCGGTTAACATACAGTAAACATCAACTTCGCCTTGCGCGGCTTTGATTTGGAATTCTTCCTTAAGGCCGCAACTGCTGCATTGTGCAATTGAACGACCGCCCTCTTCCCTGAAGATTTCCACTCGAACGGTTTCTTTCCCGCATCTAGGGCAAGAGAAGAATTTAGGCAAACGCTTCTTAGGAATATGAACAACTTTCTTCCTTCTTCGCCCCAATATAACAACCTTCTGCATTGACTGATAATGTCCATAATATTTATGCTTGTCCTTAAATACTTGCCTACTAACCATCAATAAGAGGCAATATAGCAGTGAAATTAACGCCCTCCGTGTTAGAAATCAATTTTGATGAAGCACAAAAAAGAATCTGCCGATTCATCAAAGAATATGTTGAAAATGCAGATGCCAAAGGAATTGTGCTTGGGCTGTCGGGGGGAGTAGATAGCGCAACCGTTGCGGGTCTTTCAAGTCTTGCTATCGGCGGCGAAAAAGTCTTAGGGCTTATGCTTCCTGAGAAAGAGAATTTTAACCAAAAAGACATTGACGATGCTAAAGTTATCGCAGACCAATTTCATATAGAAACGCAGGTCTGTGATATGACAGAAGCTTTAGAGGTGGTCTATAAGGCTATTCCAGTGTTTGACCACTCAGACAGGCTCTGCAAGGGGAACATCAAAGCAAGGACACGGATGATTTACCTTTACTATTACGCTAACAAGCAAAACCGCATAGTCTGCGGTAGCTCCGATAAGTCAGAAACAATGATGGGCTACTTCACCAAGTGGGGAGATGCCGCAGCGGACATAACCCCAATTATGGACCTGTACAAAACTCAAGTGCGCAAGCTTGCAATCCATTTGGGAATCCCAAAAGAATTGGCGCTAAAACCATCCACGCCAGCGCTTTGGCCAAACCAGCTTGCAGAAACAGAACTTGGCATAAAATACGAAACCTTAGACCTAATCCTATACGGGCTTGAACGTTTCATGAGCGCTCAAGAGATTGCTGAACAGCTTAACATCAAGAAGGCTATCGTCGGCAAAGTAAAAAGTCGATGGCTTGCAAACGAACACAAAAGAAAAATGCCCATAGCCCCAAAAATCGGCTACCGAACGGTCGGAAACGATTTTAGGCTTCCAAGACATACCTACTAAAAGCGGGAAAGCCCATGAAAGACAAAATCAAAATTGCCCTCTGCCAGATAAGCAGCAAACGCGAAAGCAAAAAAGAAAACATATCCAAAATCGAAAACCTAACAAGGAAAGCAAAGCAGCAAGGGGCAGACATAGCTATCTTTCCAGAACTCTCACTAACAGGGTACGTCGTGCTGGACCAAATCTACGAGTTGGCTGAACCCATCCCTGGACCCTCAACCCAACGAATCCAAGCCTTAGCAAAGGAAACAGGGATTTGCATAATTTTTGGGATGCCTGAGCTAAGCGAGAAAACAAAAGCAACAGTCTACAACACCGCCGTCATGGTTGGGCCAAAAGGCTTGATCGGCACATACCGCAAAATGTACCTGCCAACGCACAGCGTCTTTGAAGAGAAGAGATATTTCCGTCCTGGTTATGAGCCCGCCACTTTCCAAACTGAACTGGGAAACATCGGGCTTACAATCTGTTATGATGTTTTCTTTCCAGAAGTGTTTAGGCTTACACGTCTGAGGGGAGCGCAACTTATCGTTTGTATATCGGCGTCTCCAGCCATCCGCAGAGGATACTTTGAAATCCTAACAGCGGCAAGAGCTCTAGAAAATACGGCATACCTTGCGTACGTTAATCTGGCGGGTGTTGAGGATGGCTTGCAATTCTGGGGCGGAAGCAGACTCGTAAGCCCAGCAGGAGACGTTTTAGCGGTGGCAAAATATGACGAAGAAGATTTTGTAGTTTGTGAAGTGGATTATTCGGATTTGAGAACTGCTGAAACGTTTATTCCTGCTCTTCGAGACCTGCGACCCGAACTTTTTGATAAATTAAAGGAACTTTCAGAGCAAATCTAGCAAGTCACATATAAGCCGAACTCTTGGAGCTAGAAATCACAAGCGTATCACAGGGCTGTGATATCAAGTGATTTATGGAGAAAACAGCGTGATTTGACCGTGATTTGGTTGTGGGGGGTGACGTCACGACGGCTTTTTTGCTGTATCACACGTGAGTTAGAGCGTAGGGCAGTTTTTACGTTTATTATGAATTGACCAGAAAAACTGTGTTTTATTTTAGATGTTGATGTTAAAAAGGGAAAGAGCAAGTGTTTGAGGCTTTTGCAAAACTGCAATTTTTATGTAAAGTTGAGGCATACACAGATAAAAAATAATCGAGCAAATAGACGTTTATATGTTAAAAATACATAATTCAGCTTAAATACAGCAAAAAGGCGCATAAAAAACTCATTTAACAAAATAAGGAACGTTTTAGCTGTTTTTTAGTGCCACTAATACGCCTTTACACCCTCAGAAACGTTAAAAACGGGAGGCAGTATACAAAACTGTATCCATTTCAACTATGGAGGAAAACGACGATTTGAAACTAAAAGACAGTGTAACTGCATGGCTAAACGGGGCATTAAACGACCCTATTGTTCAAACACTGGCTAAAAACAGCAATTTAACAAAAATACAGCTTGAAACATACCTTATTGACGTTTTAGCTGAAAATTTATCAGGTAAACAACTTAAATATGATGAAAAAGCCAGCTTAAGGCTGACAAAGGCTAAAATAAGTCGCGGTTCGTTTAATAGGACTTTAAAACAGTCTAAAGAAAACGTCATCAAGTCAATCTACACGGTGCTGCTTTTAGGGTATTTGGGAGTGTTTGATAGTACAACTCTCGACCCGTATCTCGAAATAGCCAACAAACTGCATGAATATGTGGAAGCCCACCAAGATATACCTAACAAGGAAGAAGAACTAAAAGACCATGTAAAAGTCATAGAAATCATCCGAGAGGAGCTCGAAACAAGCCTAAAACGGCTTTCTAGTCCATCAAAAGAGCCTTTGTGACATCACAAATCACAGAAAAAATGTGTTTCTTGCATGGAAACATGAAGGAAAAGCGAGGCCTGTTTAATCATCAATTTACGCCGTATTTATTAAAATAAGGCTAAATAGAAGAGATTTTTAGAGGGGGTTAGTCCCTAAAAGGCACACAAGAAGAGCGTGATGTGTGATATCATGGAAGCATGGGAGAACAGCACCGTAAACCTTAAAAAGTCCATGGGATAACTGTGATGTGTGATGCAACCGCTTGTATCACGCCTAAATCACGGTAAATCACAGGAGAGAGAAAAGCATGGTTGACTTAGCACCAGTAGTCTTAGGCATTCTATTGGCAACAACAGCGGTAGCGTCAATTGAGTATTATCGGCAGGTGCGCAAGGCACAAAAGGAATATGAGAAAGCCAGAAACTTTGTGGAGGACCTTGTGTTAAGTTTCAACAGGGAACTTAAACGGGAAGCAGACAAGGTAGAGTTAATTTCGTTTAAGGTTGAAGGAAGTCTCTCTAAGGCTGACGCGAGCTTAGACAAGATAGACACTATAGAGAAAAGAGTAATGCCTCTTGAAGAAAAAATAGGAACTATAAACCAAACAATATCAGAAACGTTCTCTCAGAACAGCAACAGCGTCCTATCGGGACTAACGGGGTTGGAAGCTAAAATAAAAGACATCGAAACCGCTCAAGAGGACTTGAGGATAAAAATATCAGGGATAGAAGAGCAGATCCAAAAAGGCACATTGACACCCCAAGAAATCACCAGTGCCCCTGTTATACCTATCAAGCGTGACAAAGCAATGGCCGCCCTCACTGACACAGAAATTGCAGTGCTGGAAATGTTGTCAAAGGAGGGCGCGAAAACGGCGCCTGAAATTAAGGAGAGGGTTCAGCTTAGCCGAGAGCACACAGCACGGTTGATGAAGAAACTCTATGAGGAAGGCTATCTGGAGCGGGAATCGGGTAAAATTCCGTTCAGGTATAGCATCAAAAAAGAAATGGAAAACTTGATGCAGAAGACCGAGCCCCAATCACCGTCTTCTACAGGATAACTTTTTCTTGACCGTTTAACCGTTTAAGTTGCTGGTCTATCTCTGAGAGTTTTTGTGAATCTGACAGACCATAGTCAACTGGCGGGTGCTTCGCTAGATATTCTGGGTAATGTGAAACTTTTATGGGGACAGCGAATTTTATTTTTGGCTCAGAAATAAGCAAGGCTTCGCCGACGTCAAGCATCTTGATTTCGGTTTCACTGTACTCCATGTAAGGCGTGTTCTCAGTGAGGTATATGCGGTCTTTCTTTAGTTCCGTCTTCATTATTACTTTGGTCCAAAGCTCTGCGAACACATCAAAGTTGATCCGTGAGGGTCGTGGTGTCACCGCGTTGAGGCCGACCCTGTATTTGCGGTAGGTTAACGCTATGTCAGAGAAGATTGTTCGCGGCTTGTTTGGGTCCAAAAACTCGTGTGCTTCCTCAAGCGTTATCAACAGAGTGGGGAGTTTGCGCCATTCTTCAAAGTTGTTCTCCCAAGTGCGCTTGTAATATTCAGCGATTGTGGATGCGGACAAGCAAACCATGCGGTTTTGGTCTTCGGAACGCAATCCAGAGATATCGACTAGGCAGGTTATGCCTTTGCAGATGTTTTGTAGGGCGCTGTCCACGAATGTGTAGTCTGATGAAGGAAACAGCTCGCCGGATAAGGAAGAGAGTTTTTGCATTAACGCTTCAACAACGACCTTCTGCGCTCTAATCCCTACGTTGCCTTCAGTGCGGTAGAGTTCTCGGGCACTTTCAATCCAGTCAGCTCCGAAGTGCCGGTACAATGCCCAAGCTAGCCGTTTTTGTGGCGGCTGAATGTCTGGAAAGAGAGTGTCAAGTTTGCTGGGGGTTATGGTTTTTAATCCTACAGCCATTTTGCCTTGTTGGGATGAATAATATTGGACTTTAGTGTGGAATAAGGGGTGGTCTTTTAGCCCCTTCTGTGATTTTATTTCTTTGCCTTCTAAGAGTTGCCCAGCAAAATCATAAATAAGTGCCGCTGTTTTGGGACTGTTGTCGATTAATTGTGCATTTAGGATTAGTTCTGTGTTTGTTTTTCCTGAGCCCGTCATGCCAAACATGCCCATCATTCGAGGTATCGCATCAATGTTTATGCCAACAGAACTTAGCAACTGGTTTTCTGAGCGTAATCGACCAAGTTCAAGCTCGCCAGATAGTCTAAGAACTGCGCAGTCTTCGTCGGTTGCAGCGTACACTTTGTCACGGTAGTTTGGGTTGAAAGTTGGGGAACGAAGAGTTTCCGCTCTCTTTTCCAAGAACAGGACAGCCTCTACGCTTCTATAGGCGGAGTATGGTCCAAAGGCTTCTTTTCCTTCTGCCTCTCGCAGTTGCTCTATAGTCTCAAGAGTGGAACTGCTCTCGGAGTTGACGACACGCGCATAGAATTTTCGTTCTCCAGCAGAATCAATGCGAACAATTTGTCCAAACGATAAAGCAACATCTTTGTTTACTAGGAAAGAGACAGAATCTCCTTTTGTTCCACAAACAAAGCCTATTGAGTCAATATTGGTTGCCATCCCACCATTCCCTCTCAAACGCATGTTTTACTCCATGAATTTCATCTGCAAAACTGCAGGAACGCTCTTCTCGCCGTAGAAGCTCAAGCAAGCCTGCCTCATTTAGTTTCTCTTCAACGTGATCGTGATACGATAGCAACATAGAATCTGAAGGCGCTGAGAACTCATGCGCCAAATAAAGGCTAATAGGGTAACCTAAACATCGGGGGTCCTCAGAAACGCTAGTTAAGGGGGAGAGAATTTCTTCTATGTTGTGCTGTGTTAGGTAATCCATTATATCGCAGCGAAAAACATAGGGACTTTCTGCACACAACTTAACAATTCCAATATCCCCATATAGACTTTTGTCCTTATCGGCTTTTTTTACTGGGTGATAGAACCAAATGTCTTGTGTTGTCAATCCTTGAGCGAGTGCCATAAAATCTCTGCCCCGTTCATCCCGCAAGGTTGGGGAATTTTTACTTATGGCAAGAAGCCGAATATTTTCTTTTTTACATTTCTCATAGAGAGAAACTCTAAAGCGTCTCTCGCCGCCGAAGTAGCCTGCGCCATCAAGCAACAGGTAGACACTACGACCATACTGATGGTCGTAGTAAATGCCATTGTTGGGTTGGTCGTAGTAAAGGTCTTGCTTGGTTTGGAGAATGTTTAGTGCCATTTGGCTTTCTAGTTCAATTCGTGAGTCCTTGAGGTAGTTACTACGACCATAGACGTCTCCGACTGCCGTGCATATCCTTTCTTGAAAGCCCCAATCAACCGCACGGTTTCTTACTATAGTGTAAGATGCCCGCATTAAGTAGATGCCCCAGTTGTTGGCTCGTTTAAGAGTTCTTGTGGAGCAGTCAATTGCTATGAAGCTTCCAGGGTGCGTTTTAATTTTTTTGAGGGGCTTAATCAAGGAAGCATCAGGTCGTAAAGCTGTCAGAACTTCTGGTTTTGTTTGGTTATCTATAGCAACTCTGCCATTGTCACAATAGCATTTTAGTTTATGTTGCATTTCGGCGAAGTCTAGTTCAAGACTCTTGTTCAACACCATTACCTTTGCATTAAGGAAGTAATTCTTAGTTTGCAGGCGTGGTTTTATGTTTTGTGTTAAAAATCTACTTTATGCGTTGTTTTATGGTTGCTTGGGGAATGTTGGTGGCAGTCTTGTATTTGAGGTTGTTTGGTCCACCAGTCCTCAAGAGCATGCCTTTACTTGCCATCCGTGACAGGTATGTAGAGATAGTGCTCAAGCTAACTGGTTCCTTAAGCTCCTGCTCATAGACTGATTGAATATCCTTTGAAGAAAACCAGATTAAGGGAAAATTTTTCTGAATTACAGCTTGAACCTTCTCAAAACGTGAAAGAACTCTATTTGGTAAAGCAGACCCTGCGCTTACAGTTGGGCTTTCACTTGGTGCACCGCCTAGCAATTCTACAAGGTCTAAGAGGCGTAGAGCTTTATCACGGGTTACTTGACCCTCAAAAGCAATAGTATATCGATTACCATCGCTGTCGAATAGCTCCACGCGCATTTTACGAGCGGGCACTTGATTGTACACCTTAAGGTTGTTCACAGTTTTACACTTCACAACTTATAGCTGTTATGGTGAACCAAGTATTTGTGAAAAACAATTTTTAGGCTTATTTTCTCCAAATTTCCTGTATTTGGAAAGATTTTGCTATTACCACTTTCACAGTAATAGGAAACAGGTGAAAGAATTTAGTTATTGCTTGATTTGGTTTTTCCAGTAGAAGTGTAGGGGTGGCTTATTCACTTGTAAAAGACAGAAAAAGGGTAATTTCTGGGAAAAAAAGCTTGTAAAAGCGACATCATTAATGCTATTTCACATGTATTCACAATTTTGTGAACGAAATCAACAGAGAAAACTGTTAGGAAATATCAGAAAAATTCTTGAACTACACCTTTGCAAATATCTTGTTGAAAAAGCAATTTATTGTTACTAAAGACATATTTATACATGGAAAAATTTGTGTTAGGGGCACCCCTATGTTTCCTCTCGAAGTTTTAGGTGGAAAAACGTTTGTTAGAGGTTAAAAAAATTTGTCCAGAAAATTAGTCTAAATTCTTGGATAGTAATTATTAATATGGTATTTTGCTTTTTACCTATCAGAGTATATCTATATATTATTTCCTTTAATGTTTTATTCTAATTTTTCCAAATTTTTCCAGTAGAAACTTTGGGGTGCGTCTTCATTGATAGACATGACTTGTTACCTACTGTTTTTCTCTATTTTTAGAATAGTTGTGTGGTAAAACCAGTTTTTTGTACTATATCCTTTATCTGTTCCACACGAAATAACGGTTGTGCCACTGAAAAAAGAGGAGATAGCTTGATGGGGAATGTATTAGATGATGTATTCGACAGTTTCGTTAATGGAGTACACCTTTTCAAAGACAGAGAAGTTTTAAGGCATGATTATTTGCCTGAAAAATTACCTCATCGAGAAGAACAAATTCGTTTGTTAGGTGGAACAATTGCACCGGTGTTACGGAATGCTAGGTGTTCTAACATTTTTATTTATGGAAAAACAGGAACTGGAAAAACCGCTGTTACTAAGTATGTTTTAGGACATTTGGAGTCAAAAGCAAAAGAATACGGGGCATCAGTGAAATTCTGCTACATTAATTGCCGCATGACAGGTTCAGAATATCGTGTTTTTGCAAACTTGAGTCAAAGCGTCGGCTTAACTATCCCTTTTACAGGGTTATCTGTTGGAGAGGTGTTTGACAGGTTCCGCTCGGGGTTAGATTCCTCAAAAATAATCTTCATCATTGTCTTAGATGAGGTTGATGCGTTGATTAAAGACCGCGGCGACGCTTTCATGTATGAATTAACAAGAATAAACGAAACCCTAAAGAAAAGTAAAGTCGCTATAATTGGTATATCCAACGACCTGCGCTTAAAAGAGTTCTTAGACCCGCGTGTATTCAGCTCTTTAAGCGAGGAAGAGCTAGTTTTTAGACCATACGACGCTAGTGAACTGAGAAATATTTTGCTTGAACGCTCAAAACTATCTTTCCACGATGGCGTTTTATCAGAGTCTGCATTGAGTATTTGTTCAGCTTTGGCTGCTGCAGAACATGGTGATGCAAGGCGCGCACTGGATTTGTTGCGTGTTGCAGGAGAAGTTGCTGAGCGACAAGGCGCAAAAATGATTACGGAGGAACATGTCCGCCAAGCGGAAAAGCATATTGAGCATAACCGTGTAATTGAAGCTCTCAAAAACTTAACGTTGCATTCTAAGCTTGTTTTATTGAGTGTTTATCACTTAAACAAGTCTAGCGCTACAACAGGTGAAATATATGACGTTTACAATGAACTGTGCGGCGAAATGGGTGCTGGTCTTTTAACTCAAAGGCGGTTGGGTACTTTAGTTAATGAATTAGATTCGATGGGGCTGGTGAACGCAAAAGTTGTGAGCATGGGGCGCTATGGTCGCACAAAAAAAATTCGGCTTGAAATTTCAAGGAGTCTCATAAAAGATGTTTTTGCTGATGATGGCAGGTTTGGTCGCTTAGTTAGTTACTCGCCTCAAGCTTCACATAAGCGTTCAATTGAAGTCTAGAACAGTTACCTCTAGCGTTTGCAGGTTCACCACTGGCACTTTACCAGGTGTTGGCACCAAGCCTAATTTTTCCATATACTCTGTTTGTTCTTGCCACCCGCCCGAGTTCACCACCAGTACGCCTCGGTAGTTACAGTAACCGATGACGTGTACGTGGCCAGCAAGAAAGATGTCTGGAACCTTGTCAATTACAAGGTAATCTCTGTTTTCTGGGGACAGCATGGTTTTCCCACCATAAACAGGTGCTAAATGGCGACTCTGCATGAGAAGGCGCATTGATTTCTCTGGGTGCTCGTGGTCCATACCGGGGATTACTGAGACTATGTCGTCTAGACTACGACCATGGTACATAAGGACTTCTACGCCGTGAATATTAAGTAAGCACGGGCTTCCTACCGAGTGAATGTTCTTTTTTCCTTGAATTGCAGTTAAGTAACCTTCTGGTATGGCTGGTTGGGGCAGGGATTTGCGTGTAGCGTCGTGATTCCCCGGCGAGATGAAGATTTCTATGTACTCTGGGATTTTTTCGAGATATTTGGCGGCGTAATTGTATTGTTTGTGTACGTCTCGTATGGTTAGTTCTTTTTGTTGGTCGGGGTATATTCCCACGCCGTCTACTATGTCGCCTGCGATTAAGACGTATTTTACGCGGCTTGCTATTTGCCGCATTTGTTCGTTGCCGTACTTGCCTTTTAGCCAGAGTATGAAACGTTTGAAT
Organism: Candidatus Bathyarchaeota archaeon; assembly: GCA_026014725.1. Lineage (NCBI taxonomy): Archaea > Thermoproteati > Candidatus Bathyarchaeota > Candidatus Bathyarchaeota archaeon. Next base: position 81,172 of record JAOZHV010000008.1, read on the forward strand.
GCTTCTTTTTGAAATTTTGTGCTGCCGATATGCGTGTCTGATGTTAGTACGGCGTAGACGGGTTCTTGTGCTCTTTGCGGGGGTTTTCTGCCTACTTCTGGGAAGATTATGTCTTCAGCTAGTAATAGGTTGCTTCTTGTTTTTATTACTGCTAGGCAGATGACTTGGTCTGGTAGCAGTGTGAGTGCTTTCCTTTTGACTTCTTCAGGTGCTTTCTGCGGCACAAGTACGGTTGCGCTTCCTTGTAGGTCTTCGACTGAGAGTATGGTGTGGTTTTTTGAGTCTCTTTTTTCGGTTAGCATGCATATGATTTTTAGTTTGGTTTTTGGCGGTGATTTGAGTGCTTCTAGAATCGGTGTTGCTGCTTTAACGTCAATTCTTTGCCTCAGTAAGCGTTCGATTCTTTTGAATCGGTCTTGAAAATACAGCAAATACTCCTCTAATGTTCCGTTTGAGCTTAGTTTGCCAGTGGCGTCTTCGAGGATGCTAAAGTTTGCTGGGCTGTCTTTGGCGTATGCATAGAAAGGGGTTTTTAGTGTGTCCTTCTGCTCTTCGATGCTTGGCGTTGATGATGGTGTAACTGGCAGTTGTTGGGTGAATTGTTGCTCTTGTTGTTGTAGTTGTTGGCTACTTGCTTTTGGTTGTTGGAGTAGCGCTTCTAAGAATGCCCTTTCAATGAACATGGGTTTTTCTTGCTGTTCCTGCAATTTTTCAAGCGCTATGTTCATGATGCTGAGTGGGTCTTGGCTTTCTGAGTTTTGGCATAGATATTCGAAGGCTTCGCTGTTTAGTTGGTATCCTGCCGCGATTGTTGCTTGGATGGCTCTTTGGAGTTTTTCTTGGGTACTCATGATGTGATTGCGCGCCTTAGCCCATTGTTAAAGCTGACTTTTTATGCTTAGGCAGTTATGATTTTGAGTTATTTACTTTTTTCTTTTCTGAGAGCAATCTGGGGTTAATAATTGATTGACCGTTTTTTTACTGCGACCATACTAACGGATACCTTGCATATCCAAGTGGTCGTAGTAAACAAATTGGGTAGAGCGCGTTGATGGTATTTTTAGCTTAAAACTATTCTTAAACGTGTTAATTTATATAACTGATTGATAGTTTAAATGTGTTATATCTTGAGGAATGACTATGGGCGAATTGCGTAAAGTTCAGCAGACGCCAACAGGCACTTTTTTTGTTTGTTTGCCAAGGGATTGGGCTAAAGAGAACGGTTTACAGAAGGGCAGTCAGGTAAGTTTGGAGGTGACTGCTGATGGTAAGCTGTTGGTTGATTCTAAATATGATGTTGAGCCACAGCCTAGGACGGCTATTTTGACTGTTGGTCCATATTTGAGTCGTGAGATTGTTGGTCGGTATTTGCTTGGTTATGATGTTATTCGTATTGAGGCAAAGGACCGTATTGATTCTGCTGTTAGAAACTTGGTTAAATCGACTGCTGATTCGCTGGCTGGGCTGATGATTGTTGAGGAAACGGCTTCGATGATTTCTTTGCAATGTTTGATGCAGCAACAACCCTCGACTTCTCCGCAGAAGATTTTGCAGCGCAATCATGGCAGTGCGGCGAGAATGATTCGTGATGCTGTTGCTTCTTTTGTTAATGGTGATTTGGATTTAGCTAAGAATGTGGTTGAAAGAGATGTAGAAAATAACAAGTTCTTTTTCTTGTTAGTTAGGATTTTGCGAACGATTATTCAGAATCCACGGTTAAGTGAAAAGCTTGAACTCTCTCCTATTGAATGTTTAGATTACCGCTTGGCGGCAAGTTTAATCGAGGGTATCGGTGACGCATGCGTCCAAGTGGCTTCAAACACCATATCCCTCAAGGGAGTCAAATTATCTGATGACCTTCGCAAGCTATTGTTTGAATTACAATCTGCTTGTTATGATGCAAGTGAGCAAGCACTCAAAGCGTTCCTTACAAAAGATATCGCATCGGCAGAAAATGTGCGCAAGCTGAGAGGAAAAATTGATCAAAACTATTCAAATATCGAGCGCGCCGCAAAAGAATCGTCGGTTGATTTGATGCCGCAGATTTTGGCGGTAGTGTCTTTTTTGAGGCAGATTTATGAGCGAAGCGTAGATATGGCTGATTTGGTTGCGTGATTATCTTGGCTTTGCCGTGACCCCTATCCCCCTATAAAAAGCGGGGTGCGCTGGGGGTTGTGGCGGTTTACTACGACCATCAAAGAGTTGGCTGGCGCATCCTCGGCAGTTCTTTACCACGACCATCCATGAGGACGATGGTTGCCGTAATGGTCGTAGTAGCGGATGGTCGCAGTAAAAATCAAGATGCTACTTGCTTGAGACGCCGCCAATAGGTTCGCACAACCTACCCTCTATAGGTTTGTACATAGAACCACTAATAGGATACAAATATGGTCTTCTTTGGTAAAGGGTTAAATCTGCAATTTCCCATTCACAACAGGGAACCCTCAAATGCCAACAAACATTGATAAAGTTGCAGAAGCGCTCTATCTGTCTGGGTGTTTAAAGTTTGGAACCTTCAAAATTAAATCTGGCGCAACAAGTCCTTACTATATTGACCTTGCACGGGTGCTTTCAGCTCCAGAACACTTGTGCACCATTGCTGATGTGGCATCTGAGAAAATTAAGCAAATAATGACTACTGACAAAATAGATAAATTAGCCTCCATCGAGCTCAAAGGAGCCTTAATAGTCCCCAGTATCGCTTGCAGGCTAAATTTGCCCTGCATCATCGTTAGAAAAGAGGACAAAACTTACGGTGTCACAGGCAGAATCGCTGGTGCAGACGTAACCAACGGAGATAACGTGCTCTTTTTCGATGATGTAATAAGTGAAGGCTTGTCAAAGGTGGAGGGCATAAAGCCGCTACAGGACTTAGGTGCTAACGTTAAACATCTATTGGTCGTAGTAAATCGTGAGCACGGCGGCAAGGAAAATCTAGAAAAACTGGGTTACCACGTACATGCCTTGGCCAAAATGTCAGACATCGCTAATTCCCTCTATGATACAAAGCGCATTTCAAAAGAGGAAGCCAAAAAAGTTTTGGATTACATAAAAAGCTTTCAAAACTTCTGATTATATACTTTTATTATTTTTTCTGCAGTGCTAAGGGAATAACCTTTCCTGAGTAGTGCATTTATTAACTCTTTTTCACGTTCAGCTTTCACTTTTTATCCGCGCAAACGTGTTTTGTTAAGTTAAATATAAAGTTAACCAAAAGTGATGTGTAGACCCTTCACTGTCCAACATTATTACCCTACACATATTTATTGGAAACAGTTCACAAATACCCTAAAGGATGAAAGATGCAAACCCAGAACACCGTGGTCGAAGCGCTGTTAAAAGCTGAAACCTACCCTGAAAAAACTAGCAAGGTCGACCTTATTCAAACTCACATATCCTTCGTCTTCATCACTGACAATTTGGTCTATAAAGTAAAAAAAGCAGTAAATTTTGGCTTTCTAGACTTTTCTACCCTTGAAAAAAGGCGTGTTTTCTGCGAAAAAGAGCTAGAACTCAACAGGCGCCTCTGCCCAGACATCTACCTAGAAGTAGTGCCTATCAACAAAGCGGAAAGCATCAAGATAAAGGGCGACGGTGAAACCGTTGAATACGCACTAAAGATGAAACGCTTACCTCAAGAAAGAATCATGACAACACTCATCAAACAGAACAAGGTCACCAAACAGATAGTTGATGAAATAGCCCATATAGTCTCGCAGTTTCACTCCAAAGCACAAACAAACCCCACAATTAATGAATTCGGTTCCCTGAAAATAGTGAAAACTAACTGGGATGAGAACTTTTCTCAAACCCAAAAATACATCAATCAAACTATCACCCAAGAACAATACTGCTTTCTCCAAAACCAAATCAACCGCTTCATGGAAAACAATCAACCGCTCTTTGAGGACAGAATAACTCATAATTTCGTTCGAGACTGCCATGGCGACCTCCACTCAGGCAACATATTCATAACAGAAAAAATCTGCATATTCGATGCAATAGAATTCAACGACCGCTTCCGGTACTCAGACGTTGCCTCCGACGTTGCTTTCTTGGCAATGGACCTAGACTACCAACAAAGACCCGACCTCGCAACACACTTCATACAAAGATACATCGAATACTCCAAAGACCACAAACTAAAACAACTGTTGCCCTTCTACAAATGCTACCGCGCGTATGTACGTGGTAAAGTCATAAGCTTCAAACTCGACGACCCCAACATAACCAAACAAGAAAAAGAATCAGCTATTCAAGAGGCACAAGCATACTTCAAACTTGCCACCGACTACGCGAAAAACCTCTAATGCCCCTCCCTTTACTACGTGCAACTAGACAAACTGGTTGGCTACCCAATCTGGGATTTGAACAGTGCCCATAACAATTGGTTTCTGATGGCAATCACTACCGCCAGTCATAAGTAAGTTGTTTTGTTTCGCAAATGCTAAGTAATGGCTTGCGGTTTCAAGTGTGTGCCTTGAATGCCAACATTCAACACCGTCAATGTATGGCAACATTTTTTCTTCAATAATTGCTGTCTGTTCAGAAAGCACCTTAGTCAACGTTGCAAGCGATGTTCCATGTGGGTCATTAGGGTGGGCCAGCACCAATTTGCCGCCCGCGTCTCTGACAAGTTTTGAGGCTTCCTCCAAATAGAGAGGGTACTTGGGCACATCACATTTGACAAGGTACTTATCGAATGCTTCTTGACGCGTTTTAACGATGTTTTTTTTGACAAGATAGTCGGCTATGTGGGGTCTGCCTAATGTGCCATCCACTGACTCCTCAATCTGCCTAAAATCTTCATTTGTTAACACTGCGATGCCTTCTTTAGTAAATTCAGCGTTAAGGTTCTCTAGGATTTTAGCCGCTCTTTCCTCTCGGTACTTAGCCATCGTTTCAAGTTTGCTCTTAAGCTCAGGGTTTTCTTCGTCAAACTGGTAACCTAAAAAATCCAGCGAAACAGGCTTGCCCTCATGCAGTTTTGGGTGAGCAAAAGTTACGTTTAACTCTACACCTGTAATGTAGTTAATGCCTGCGTTTTTTGCCGTTTCAACGGCTTGGGCTTGGCAACTGATAGAATCGTGGTCCGTAATCGACAAAAAAGTGATGTTGCGGGCTTTAGCTTCCTGTATAATCTCTTCTACTGTTAGTTTGCCATCTGAACTCTTTGAGTGAATGTGTAAATCAATCTTCAAAGCGGCTACCTTTTGTCTACGGCGACAACGTACCAGCGGTCGGTTTCATCATAACAGGTGTCAACCGTCAAATGCACAATTTTCAACGAAGGATACTTCTGCTTCAAGTCGTCAATATCTACAGGTTCAAACTTGTTCTTGTTGGCAAGGTACGCTTCTTCTGTTAAGGCGTTTGATTCGTACTTCTCTTTAGTTCGCTTCTTAATTCTGGCAAGAGAAACCTCTTGGGGGCAACTGGTTTGCAGGATAACAAACGTCATGTTGTTTTTTGCTGCAATCTCAGCCGCGCGCCTGCGAAGCTCCTGAGTAACAAATGTTGCATCCAAAATTAAACCCCCCTCCTTTTTGGCTGCTTGCTCATCTGCACGACGGAATAATTCATCATAAACAGATAACCTCTTGCTCATGTTGCCTGCAACTTTGGCATCAAAAATATCTTCGTTCTTGAGCACTTCTAACCTTATCAAGTCACTTCGGAGAATAGGATACCCTTTAATTTTGGAAATTTCCTCTGAAGTTTCAGTTTTGTAACTTGCTGGCAACCCGCATGTTATCAGTAACGTTCTGGGTTCTAATTGTGTCTTTACAAAAGAGACAAAAGGTTCTTTCACGTAATATCCCCTCTAACAGTTAGCTTGCGTACAGTGTAATTTTAACTTTTCCAGCTTAGATAAGGGCTTGTCCTACTTTACACCTTATGAAAGCGAGGTAAATTCTAAATAAGGAGAACCGCCAAGAGTCAATAAAAAGAAGGAATATTCATGGAACACTTCCAAGTTAAAGACAAAAGTTTAGCACCTCAAGGACATTTACAGATTGAATGGGCATCAAAACACATGCCCGTCCTCAACATAATCAAGGAACGTTTTGAAAAAGAAAAACCACTAAAGGGGCAAACCCTAGCTGCATGCCTCCACGTTACCAAAGAAACAGCCGTCCTCATCAAAGTACTGCTTGCAGGAGGCGCCAACGTTGCCCTCTGCGGCTCTAACCCACTTTCAACCCAAGATGACGTCGCCGCAGCCCTAGCAGACAGTGGTGTACACGTTTTCGCTTGGAGAGGCCAGAACACTGAGGACTATTATAAGTGTATTGAAAAAGTCCTTGAATTTAACCCCACTTTAACAATGGATGATGGTGCAGACGTTGTCGGCATGTTACATAGTAAGCGCCAAGAGTTAATTAAAAACATCAAAGGCGGAACCGAAGAAACCACCACAGGCGTTATTCGCCTAAAAGCAATGGAACTAGATGGTAGCCTAAAGTACCCAATAGTAGCAGTAAACGACGCCTACACAAAATACCTCTTTGATAACCGCTACGGCACAGGGCAGAGCACAATCGATGGCATTCTACGCGCAACTTCGGTTCTGCTTGCAGGCAAAAACTTTGTGGTGGGCGGATACGGATGGTGCAGCAGAGGCATCGCAATGCGTGCACAAGGCATGGGCGCAAACGTCATTGTTACTGAAGTGCAACCCACCCGTGCACTGGAAGCTGTCATGAGCGGTCTCCGCGTCATGCCTATGGCTGAGGCAGCCCCAATCGGCGACATCTTCGTAACAGCCACCGGCGACATCAGCGTAATTCGCAAAGAGCACATGCAAAAAATGAAAGACGGCGCCATAATATGCAACAGCGGCCACTTCAACGTAGAAATCAACATCCCAGATTTGGAATCACTCTCCAAATCCAAGCGCACAATGCGCCCAAACATGGAAGAATACACACTCAAAGACGGCAGAAAACTCTACCTTCTAGCCGAAGGCAGACTTGTGAACCTAGCCGCCGCAGAAGGTCACCCCTCAGAAGTCATGGACATGTCCTTTGCCAACCAAGCGTTATGCTCAGAATTCATAGCAAAAGCAGGTAAACTGCAAACCAAAGTCTACTCTGTACCGAAAGAGATCGACGAGAAAATCGCTGAGCTAAAACTGCAAAGTATGGGCGTTAAAATTGATACTCTTACAGCGGAACAGAAAAAATATCTCTCAACATGGGAAGTGGGAACCACCTAATCAAACAAGCGCTCAGAAAAGCATGACAAACTTTAAATTGATTAAGAAGTACAATGGCTAATAAAGTGGTGAAATCACTAAATGGTTAGTAAAGATCAAGCAATAGGTGGAGCAATACTTGCTGTTTGCGTTATAGTTGCAGTTAGTTATATCGTTGCACTATTCGGATATTCATGGATAATAACTCAACTACCATGGCTAAAAATCGCAGAACCAGACGTTGTAGCTTATTGGCTCATAGCCGCACCAGTATTCATTGCATTCGTAGCAATACTTTTCATTGGTGCCTGGATCGGTTGGACAATGGCAACAACACCGCCTCCAAAACCAATCGAAGAAATCACAACTGAAATCGAAGACAAGAAAGAAGAACCAAAAACAGAAGAAGCAGCACCAGAAGCTCCTGCCGAAGAAAAACCAGTAAACAAGAAAAAGAAGTAATCACCTTCATTTTTCCTTATTATTCTTCTTAACAGTTTTTTCTTTTACACTTAGCGGGCATACTTACTAATTTATGAGTATTAGCGCATTCTACTTAACATGCACTCAACAATGTTCTTGCAGACAAGACACTCTTCAGGAATCTTCTCCTTCTGCCCTCTCTCACTCAAATAACCCAGATGATGCCGACACTCTGAAGACTCAGCCTTCTTAGGTGGCGCTTTCAATTCGGGCTCAGGTTTCTTTTCGATTATCAGGCGGCTTTCTTTTTTTATCGACGGGGCATCAATTTTTGTGAGACAATACGGGCAAGCGTCGTATGGTTCTGTTGCGTCCTCTTGAAGATTAAGTGTCTTAAGAGGTTTACTGAACGTTCTTTTACACGCTGGGTTCGGACAGGTAGGCACTCTTTTTCCCCGTTTTTCTTAATTTATTGTTAAACCTATAGACTTAGTTGCGGGCGCATATAGTTTTAATGAATTCAAAATTAGGATTACCACTTAATCAACCGGGCAGGCTTGCGCTGGTGAAGCAAGCTTCTTTAAGTCATCAGCTCCTTCAGCATAACCTGAAGCAACCAGTATATCTCCCTCTTTTATTCTCGAGTCAGCGCGCGGACGCAAACACATGTCATTTCTTTTTATAACTAAAACCCACATGCCTGTTTCTTCACTTACGCGGGCTTCTTTTAGTGTCTTTCCCACGAGCGGTGACCCCGCGGTAACACATGCTTGAGTAACCGTTTCTTCCGCTTCTTTAATTGCAAGCGTTAAGATAGGATGCGGCTTGATTTCTCTTAAAACAACTTCTGCCATGTCCGCGGCGGCATCAGCTATTTTTTCTGTAGCTACCCCTAATCTGATTAATCCAAGAAAGCCTGAGGCTTCTTCTTTTTTAAAATCACTTGATAGAGCAAGCAACTCAAACTCTGTATGCATTTTATCCATGCGCTCTTCAAGCTGCTCAACTTCTTCCGCAAGTTCCTTACTATTCAGCATCAAGGCAGAGTATGCCAAATCCATCATTAACTCGGAAGTATCCTTGAGTTCAACAAATCTCGAAACGATTTCCTCAAACTTGGCGCGTTTTTCGTGCTCCAAGCTTGCAAGTTCCCCTCCCGCTAAATCCTTGAATTCTTCGACCCCCACCGGCGCTCCACGAGTTATGAGAATGTCTCCTTCGAGAACTTTCTCTGTTTTCTTCGGGTCAAGTTTCCAATCGTTATTTCGGCGGATGGCCAAGATGTCTACGCCCATGCGCGCCGCTAAATTCAATTCACCAATTTGCTTATTGATTATCTCCGAGTTGGGTTTAACAGTTACTTTCATCAATCGTTCTTCTACTTTTTCGAAGATTTCACCAACTATAGGATGAATACCAATGTTCCTCGTAACTATCGCTGCTATGTCCGCGGCGGCATCTGAAATTTTATCCGTTGACGCTGCAACAGTAGAGACACCGATTAATGCTTCCGCGTCCTCTGGGCCCCTTGCCGCAACCATTATCTCAATCTCAAGCAAGTAGCCTAACGTATCTACACGACTCTCAAGTGCAAGAACGTCTTCCGCGAGGTCTTTATCGTTGTATAATGCTGCGGAATAGGCTAAATCAATCATTAATTCAGAGAGGTTCTTCATTTCAAGCAGAAGCTCTCTAACTGGGATGGGCTTATACTCTATTTTTTCAAAGTGAGGCAATATTGAAATAGCGCTCCACGGTCAAAATAAAGGCAGTTCTAGAATATTTTACTTATGCTTCTATTAGTATTAAATCGTTAGAAGCAACGCTGCAAATAGAGCCATCGTCATAAAACTATCGGCTAACGCGCTGCCAACAGGAATAACAAAATTATCAGGGTCTAAGCCTCTCTTAAATGTTAAAATCGAAATCCAATAAGATATTATGCTAATCGCAACAAACGCAATAACGTTTGAAATGGCAAACACAGGCAACAGTCTAGCAATTCCTTCCAAAGAAAGTGCTCTATTTATAATCAGAGAAAGGAAACCTAAAACGATAAAGAGCAAGAAAGACGCAGCCCAAATGCTGAAGATGTTTTTGGCATGACTTTTTATTGATGAAAAAGAGGGGTTAAGGACGCCTAAGGCAAGCTTTGTTGTGGCAGTAGCGCCAACAATCAATCCTGCGTCTCCCATAATGTCAATCATTGCAGGGTAAGCGGTAAAAATTGTTGCTTGCTCAAACGCAAGACTGTTCACTGCTAACAGGAAGGTTCCAGTAATGTTAACAAGAAAAGACACTAGAAGCATTGTCCCTAACGACTCTTTTAATGCGCCAGTAAACTCTGTTTGCCGTATGCTTCTGGGCAATATAGCTAAAACTAATGAAACGTTAACGAGGCCAAATAGTATTATCGCCCCTCTGCCCCACGCGCCAAAAAAGTAAAGGTTCAGAACCGCTATGTAAAAGAATGTTATAATTATGTTCGCCACTATGGAGACTGCTGGGTACACCGTAGTCTCTGGGTCTAAACTTCTCTTAAATGAAATAAACGCTAACTTGACAGTTGCTAACGTAATGAGTAAACTCAAAGACATTGTTGCAACTATAACTGTTAAAATAGCTGAAAAATCAGCGATTGTCAGTCCCCAAAGCAAACTTCCAAAAAAGAGTGAAATAACACTGATTGTTCCTGCCGTGGCTAAAGTTAAAACAACCATTGCTTCAATTAGCTTCTTGAAGCTTTTTGTGTTTCCAAAGAATTTGGGATAAATACTTCCAAGATGTAATGCGGTGATTAAGCGACCAGACAGTAATCCGTTGATAACCCCTCTTGCACTTAGAACAGCTGGATACAGCGCTATAGCCCACAGAGGTAGTTGCTCAAAAACGCCAAGTTGCAGAGCAATCATGTAACCTGCAAATAACCCGATTAAATCAAATATTGATGCGAATGAGGCTTCTTTAAACATTGCAAAGAAACTCTTAGAGAGGCTGGTGCGTGAAATATTTTAGGCCTCCTAACATTTAGCAAACGAAACAGAGCGCTGTTTTAATGTTGTTAAAAAGGCATTAACTTCGATATGTACCTCTCTCATTACGACCGCCTTTATCGACTTTTGGGAATCTGCAATCACGTTTTCGCCTTCCAGTTTTGGTTGGCGGTCCACAGTCAAACTAGACCCTGTGTTTTACGGACGCCAAAGCCGCTTAACTATCCTTGTTAAAGTTTTGAAAGAGGTCAATGTCTTAAATAGTTTCTGTATCAAGCTAATGGTGGCACAAAAGGCAGTTTAGCTTCTATCTGCCTTTTTCTTTTTGGTTCTTCGGTTGGTAGACGCACCACGGGTCTTCAGCCAAGTAATCACTCTTCACATCTGCAGGTTCATGGAGGTCACCGCAGTAATCAATGAAATCACTTGAAAGACCATAAGCGCGTGCTCGGCAACCGCCGCATACTGTACGGAATTCACAGGCTCCACACTTTCCCTTTAGACAGTCAGGGTTTCGTAAGTCCTTGAATACCTTTGAGTTGAACCATATGTCTTTGAAACTTGTTTCTTTGACGTTCCCAAGTTTGATGGGCAAGTAGGGACATGGTGTTACGTCACCGTTTGGATAGATACGACAGTAATGTAATCCTGCGATGCAACCGCGAATCCACTGCCTCATGTCCAAGCCCATGCCTTGAGCGATACGCATGAATTGTGGTGCACATGAGGGGCGAACGTTTAATCTGTGTTTGTGGACTTTTGCGAAGGTTTTGGTAATCATGTCCTCGTATTTTTGGGGAGAAATATCCGCGATTTTTGAGCCTCGCCCCGTTGGAACTAAAAAGAACAGGTGGAAGTTCTCTACGCCTATACTTTCAGCTAAGGACATGATATCGTCGATTTGATTATAGTTTTGTTGGGTCAACGTAGTATTGACTTGAACGAGCACATTGTTATTTCTTAGGGCTTTACATGCATTGACGGCTTTCTCCCACGCACCTGCTACCCCTCTGAATTCATCATGTTGCTCTGGAATGTGAGAATCCAAACTTATCGAAACAGTTGTTATGCCCGCTGCCTTGAGCTTTCTTGCCGCAACATCGTCAATTAGGCTTCCGTTGCTTCCTAACCCAATCTTCAAACCCTTAGACGCACCGTACTGGATAAGCTCAAAAACATCGGAGCGCAACATCGGCTCGCCGCCGCTGAGAACAAGCAGCGGTCTGCTGACTTGGTAAATCTGATCCATGAGTGCTTTGGCTTCTTTAGTGGTTAATTCATCGTCAAGTTTTTTCTCAGTTGCGTTGATGTAGCAGTGGCTACATTTCATGTTGCATTCGCGGGTAACGTTCCAAGACATTATGAGTGGGGCAAACCGTTCGGCTTTCTGAGCTTGGGGTGAATAGGCTAATTTGAGGTAATACTCGCAAATTCCCTCGTTTGCCATGAGTTTAGGCTGCCACAACGTAAAAGGAAACGGCAAAACGGTGTCGAGCATGGCTTTGGCGTGGGCAAAACAGAAATGCTTACAAAAAAGCGCTGAAACTTTGGGGTCAATGCCGTATTTTTCTTGGGCAAGCTTATGTCCACCGTATATGGGGCAGTTTAAGAACTCCATTTTTCCATCGAGTTTTTCGATGTCCATGTTCATGTTGATAAAGTGGTCGCTTAACATGACCGACTGCAGTTTTTCACGTCTCATACCAACCTTGAGGGTTACGTCAAGAGCGATGTTTACGGTTTCCTGCCCAAACTTTTCCTGAACCTGCATCATCGTAGCTTCTACTTTCTCAAAACCCGTGCTTTTTACAAGTTCATTTAATACAAGTAACCCTTTAATCGTTTCAAACTCTTGAATAAGCCGCATAAGAACAACTTGGCGTGTCCACTCCCCAAACACCTTCTCCAATGCCTCAGCCGCCTTTGGATCTTTATTAACCAAGAGGACTTCAACTTTGGCGTTCTCTTGCTTTAGTTTGCTGAAAAGGGTGATTTTTTCTTTGGAATTCAACCGTTTGGTTGCAACTATCGTGTTATAGTCGAGGTTCAGGTTCATTATGCCTTTTGTAAGTTCTTGAGCATCTGCGTAGAATTCACCATAAAGCTTGCTAAGACCTAAAGAGACATTGGGCAACTCAACATTCAATTCCTCAAGCAAAACGCGCGTTTCTGACTCCATCTTTGTAGCCATAGCCATATGATACAGCAGTGAACCAGCCATGCCGGGGTCAACTTGTTTACGACCATAAGCGCCAGAAAAGATTTCGGAAAATAATCTTTTGGCTAAATCAAAATTTTGTTCAGCTATTGCTGTTTGAGCTTGCTGTAACTTTTGTTGGCGTTCGGAAAGAAGTTGTGCCCATTTGTGGCAATGTCTGGGGTCAAAGTTTGTTAATGTATCCACACACCTTTAAGACTTAAAGACTCTTTGCTGAGGGTAAAAAAAGGTAGCGGTATTCAACGTGCTTAGGCTATAGGCTTGTTAATTAGATAAACTAATTAAGCCCAAATGGGAACATAGCCAGCTTGAAAGGTGATTAGTTTGAGTTACGATTGGATTTACGCCTTAGTCGGCTTTCTGATTATGCTAGGAATCTTGGGTGGAATAGGCATTAACAAACCAAGAGGAATGAGCGTGAAAACATGGTGTATAGGCTACTTAGCAGTCGCGTTGGGTTTTGACGCACTCGTCGTTATAGGTCTATTTGGACAGTATGCATGGCTAACTAATTTACTCTTAGGGCTCTCCGCAGGTGCTGCTACTGGTTTAGCTATTCATGTGATGCATCATATCTCGGAAGAAGGCGAACATCCAACGTTCATGGGCTAACCGCCAGCGTAGAGCATTGGTTATTTCGGTAATGTGTTTATGCAGCGGATTGTAAATTGCTTTTTCTTTTCGGTAAGCGAACAATGAACTTTGTTCCTTTCCCTGCTTGGCTCTCAAACGTTACTGTGCCGCCTAATGCTTCAGCCATGCGTTTTACCACTGCTAAACCGAAGCCTTGACCTTTTGACTTGGTGGTGAAGAGTGGTGTGAATAATTTTTCTTTAATATCTTCAGGTATACCCACTCCTGTATCTGCAACCGTTACTATAACATCGCTTCTTTCAGTGTAAGCTTCAACACTTAACCTCCCGCCTGAGGGCATGGCTTGAAGAGCGTTGTTCACCAAGTTGCTTAGGATACGTTTAACATATGATGCATCTGACATTATGATATGAGCGTCTTTTTGGACGTTGCTTTGCACTTGAATGTTCTCTGGGATACTGTGGTTATATAAGACTTCATTGATTATTTGTTCAAGGTTAGTTTGTGAAACGTTGGGTTTTAGTGGTTTGGCAAAATCTTGCAAGTCTGCAACAATCTTGTTTATGTATTCAATGTTTTTCTCAATTCCCAATAAACTTTCTTTCATTGAGGCCTTACATGTGCTGTCTGGGCATGAATCCAACTCGGTTCTAGCCAAGTACAAGTCGCAAGTGATAGCCTGCAAAGGGTTACGGATATCATGCCCAACCATGCCTGCTGTTGCGCCGATAGCAGCAAGCCTCTCTGAATCTCTCAACTGTTTGGTTTTCTCTTCAACCATTTTTTCTAGATGCTCTGAGTGGGATTTCAACAGTTTCTCATTTGCCTCTAGCTTTTCCAGTATCCTGCTATTTATTAAGGCAATAGACGCTATTTCGCCGAAAGCCGTCGCCATCTGAGCATCGTGTTCAGTGAAAGAGCCTTCTTTGTTGGCTAAGCCTATAATTCCCACAGTTTTATTGTCGATTGTCAAAGGGGCAAACAAGACATTCTTTAATTGCACGTGTCCTTTTGGCAATAACTTTGCCCATTTACTGTTGGGAAACTCGTTATCGTATACCGTCTTGCCTGTGTCGTAAGCTTTAGCTCTTAACCCGCGGATAGGCATTTCAAGCGAAGGATCAACTAAACACACCAGCCCTCCAGAATCTAAAAACAGAACATTGTTTTCTTTTTCATCATTGCTCATGAGTGCTACATACCCTGCCTTTGCTCCAAGTAGACCTTTACAGGAATCAAATATTGCTCTCGCTGCATCGCTGAATTCGTGACGAACCAAAACTGCTTTGGATGCCTCAAGAAGTGCTGAAACCTCAGACTGCCTATCTTGCGAAGCTTTTAGAGTATCAAGAAGTTCATTCTCCATTTCTTTACGACTAGTAATATCAATACAGGTGCCTACCCATTCTCTAACGCTTCCATCTTCCGTAAATACTGGAACTCCGCGCGCTAGGAAATGGCGATAAACGCCGTCACTTCTCCTGAGTCTATATTCAACGTCATATTGACTTTTTGTTGCTACTGCGTTTTTCCAAATCCTGATGGTTTTTTCAAAATCTTCAGGATGAAGAGCTTTTGACCAGCCCCACCCTTTTACTTCTTCAAAAGATTGCCCCGTGAATTTTCTAAACGCTGGAATATCCTCAACCACCTCTCCCTGAGCATTTGTGGTCCAACCTAACTCTCCAGTTACTTCGATGTAGGAACGGTATCTTTCTTCACTTTTTTTGAGGGAATCTTCAGATTTTTTACGTTCTGTTATATCTCGAGCAACATGCACTGAACCAATCATGCGTCCATGTTCATCTTTTAGAGGGGTAGTGCTTACTATGAAATCGCCACCAAGCCTATCCTCATGAACTTCCACCGTGTGTTCCTGTTCATCCGACAAGGATTCTGAGTGTGGACAGAAAATAGGTGGCTTATCTGTTCCATGCATACATTTGTAGCAGGGCAAGCCTATGCATTTTTCTGGCGTTGTACCTAATGCCTTTGCCAATGCTTTGTTAGCACGCACAATCTTATGTTTGTCGTCTAGAATAGCGATTAAGTCTGGGACACTGTTGAAGGTTCGTTCCCAATCAACCTTGGCTCTTTGGAGTGCTTCCTCAGCTTTTTTACGTTCAGTGATATCTCGGAATACCAGAACTACGCCTGTTATGTTGCCCTTTTTGTCTTTGATAGGTGCTCCACTGTCATCTATTGGGACTTCGGTTCCATCTTTCCGAACAAGGATGGTGTGGTTAGCTAAGCCAACAACTAAACCTTCCCTGATCACTCTATCAACAGGGCTTTCAATTTCTTCGCGTGTAAACGCGTTTATTATACCGAAAACTTGTTTGAGCGGCTTCTGCTGTGCGTCTTGTAACTCCCACCCAGTTATTTTTTCGGCGACACTATTCAAGAATGTGATGTTTCCCTTCACATCAGTGGCGATGACTGCGTCACCGATGCTTGACACTGTTGTAGCCCACCGTTCCTCACTTTCACGGAGCATTTTTTCTGCCTGTTTAACTTGGTCAATCTGTATTGTGTAGCTGCGAATAGACTGGCTGTGTGGAACAAGATAGAACTGCTGATGGTACCAGCGGTCACCTATTTTGTGTTCTCTGCTGAACGCTCCTTTTTTTTCGGCCTTGACTGATTTGAGAATTTCTTCCCAACCAGAGAAAAAGGGATGTTGCAAAGGGTGCTTTTGGATGTTAGGAAAAGTTGTGAGGGCTGAGGCGTTAGCATACTTTAGGTTGCCATTAGTGTCCACTTCGATAATTGGATTTGGATTCATCGCTGGGAAAGAAGCTAACTTTGCGATTTCAGCATCTGCTTTTTTGCGCCTAACACTATCTTCAATTAGACTCCATTTTTCACCTTGCTTGATTAAAGTGCCCACGTGATTACGAACAACATCTAACACGTCTGTACCGACGCAGTTCTTTAGGCAGTAAGTGCACAATGCAAGCATACGGTGCTGTCCAATTACCTTATTTATTGCTTCTTCATAATCGACAAAACTATTCCAAAGCTCCCGTTCAACCCAAAATGTGTTTCCTGTTAAACGGAGCCCTTCAAAGCCGTGCGCTAAAGCGGCTTTTTCTTTTCTCACCCATCCTTCCAAAATCATGTTTGTATCAAATTTGCCGTCAAGCAGGTACCAATTGTCATAAGATATAATCTCGATTTGTCCCTGCTTAATGTATTCATCGAGGTTAGGAATCGCCTTTTGGAGGGCAAGTTTTGCTTCTTCTACTTCTAGAGGCGGCGAGGTAATCCACATGCAAAATTCGTTACTTTTTAGGCCTTCAGCAAAATAGGGAACTAAAATATCGATTAGGTCTTGTTTTGTCTCATAGAACTGGCAAAGATGGGTCCCCCACGGAATTGAACCTACTAGGGTTATTCCAAAAAGCCTGAAGTCATCAGAATGATTGCTGGTTGACGTTCCTATCTCCTGTTGTCCTTAAGTATCAGAGCTTAAATTTAAAACTTACATAAATCAGTCAAGAAAAACGCCCTGCGCTTATTGTCCAAAAAATCGAAATTATTACTACTTTTTAAGTATTAAAGTATTAAAAAAAGTCTAATTTGTTTAGTTAACTATGGAAATCTCAAGGCTCTCTTGCAAATTGACAACATTTATATGTTCTAAAGCAAGAGAAAGTTTTCCATAGGACGAGTTATTTATGGGAAAGTCCCTTACACGAAAAATACTTGAAGAGCACCTCGTAGTAGGTAAATACGTACCCGGCACTGAAATTGGAATAAAAATTGACCAAACCCTAACTCAAGACGCTACAGGAACCATGGCGTACCTGCAGTTTGAGGCAATGGGGTTAAAACAGGTAAAAACTGAACTCTCAGTCAGCTATGTTGACCACAATACCATTCAAGTTGGTTACGAGAACGCTGACGACCACAAATATCTCCAAACAGTAGCCGCAAAGTACGGCATCATTTACTCAAAAGCAGGAAACGGCATATGCCACCAAGTTCACCTTGAACGGTTCGGCAAGCCTGGAAAAACTCTTCTCGGCTCAGACAGCCACACAACAACAGGCGGCGGCATCGGCATGATAGCGATTGGAGCAGGTGGGCTTGATGTCGCAGTTGCCATGGGTGGCGGTGAATTCTACATTACTTGCCCAAAAGTCTACAAGATAAACCTCACAGGCAAGCTTCAGCCTTGGGTCACCGCCAAAGACGTTGTCTTAAAGATGTTAGAGGTGTTCTCGGTAAAAGGCAACGTCGGGGTTATCATGGAGTATGCTGGACCAGGAGTAAAGACTCTGACGGTGCCAGAGAGAGCCACAATCACCAACATGGGCGCTGAAATGGGTGTAACCACCTCAATATTCCCCTCCGATGAGGAGACAAGAAAATTCCTCAAAGCACAAGGTAGAGAAGTAGACTGGGTTGAATTAAAGGCAGACGACGACGCCGAATATGACAAGGTCGTTGAGCTTGACCTTAGCCAAATAGAACCTCTTGCTGCGGCGCCGCACAGTCCAGGCAACATAGTTAAAGTCAGCGACATGAAGGATTTGAAAGTAGACCAAGTTATGATTGGCTCCTGCACCAATTCCTCCTACAAAGAAATTGCCACAGTTGCCAAAATAATGAAGGGCAAAAAAGTTCATCCTGACGTGTCCTTTGGCGTTGCGCCAGGCTCAAGACAAGTGTTGCAGATGACGGCAAAAGACGGTTATCTCCTTGATTTGCTTAATTCTGGTGTGAGACTGCTGGAGGCAGCATGCGGATTCTGCATCGGCAACAGCCAAAGTCCCAGATCAACAGGCGTTTCTCTTAGGACTAGTAACAGAAATTTTGAGGGCAGAAGCGGAACCGCGGATGCGCAGGTTTACCTTGTGAGCCCAGAAGTTGCAGCCGTGTCCGCAATCACAGGGAAATTAACTGACCCAAGAACAACTGGCATAGAGTATCCCAAAGTTGATATGCCAACGAGTTTCCTCATCGATGACTCCATGTTCATTTTCCCAAAGGACGCTGACAAAAACGTTGAGATTTTCCGTGGCCCCAACATTGGCACGCCGCCAGTTAACGATAAAATGCCTGAGAGCATAGTGGGCAATGTCGGAATAAAAGTCGGAGACAAAATCACAACAGACCACATCATGCCCGCAGGCGCCAGGCTCAAGTACAGGTCCAACGTGCCCAAATACTCGGAATATGTCTTTGAACCCATCGACCCAGCGTTCCCCAAACGTGCGATGGAAACCAAAAAGAAAGGACTACACACCGTGATAGTTGCCGGTGAGTCGTATGGTCAAGGAAGTTCCAGAGAGCATGCAGCGTTGTGCCCAATGTATCTCGGTGTCAAAGCAATAATTGCAAAATCAGTTGAGAGGATTCACGCGGCGAACCTTGTGAACTTTGGCATAATTTCACTGTCTTTCAAGAACATGGCTGACTACGACAAAATAGACCAAGGTGACGAAATCGAAATTCCTGACATCAAAAAGAAGTTGCAGAACAACGAGCCAGTGATATTGGTCAACAAGACCAAGAACCTAAAGATAGAACTCGGTTACAACCTTTCGCAGAGGCAAAAAGACATTCTTTATGAGGGCGGTTTGCTCTCGTACACGGTTAAGTGATATGGAGAAGGGACTGATTGAGCAAAATTAAAGTTAAGAATACAATTGTAGAGATAGACGGCGACGAAATGACTAGGGTAATGTGGAAGATGGTAAAAGAAAAGCTTCTTTTGCCCTACTTGGACATGGACCTAGCATACTATGACCTTGCACTCAAAAAGAGAGATGAGACAGACGACAAAATAACTCTGGAAGCTGCTGAGGCTATAAAGAAGTACGGTGTAGGTGTAAAATGCGCAACAATCACGCCTAACAAGGACCGCGTAAAAGAATACAACCTGAAGAAAGAGTGGAGTAGCCCCAACGGAACCATCCGCGCTGCACTTGACGGCACAGTTTTCAGGGCGCCGATACTGGTTAAGAATATTCTACCCGCAGTGAGGTCATGGAAAAAGCCCATCCATATCGGAAGGCACGCTTATGGTGATGTCTACAAGAACTGTGAGTACCGTATTCCAGAAGCTGGCAAAGCAGAATTAGTGTTTACCAACAGTGGCGGTCAAGAACTTTGGCGCGGGACCATCCAAGAGTTCAAAGGCCCAGGCATTATTCAGGGCATCCACAACACTGACAAATCCATACTTAGTTTTGCTAAGGCATGCTTCACTTATGCTTATGACCAAAAAATCCACCTGTGGTTTGGAGCAAAAGACACAATATCAAAAACATACGATGCCCAATTCAAGAAGATTTTTGAGCAGGAATTCGAAGCAAACTGGAAAACGAAATTCAAGGAAGCTGGGCTTGAGTATTTCTTTACTTTGATTGATGATGCAGTTGCTAGAATAATGAAGACTGAAGGCGGTTTGCTTTGGGCATGCAAGAACTATGACGGCGACGTTATGAGTGACATGTTAGGCTCAGCCTACGGCAGCTTAGCGATGATGACTTCCGTGCTTGTCAGTCCACAGGGCCTCTACGAATTTGAAGCTTCCCACGGTACCGTGCAAAAGCACTACTACAAACATCTCAAGGGCGAAAAAACTTCAACCAACCCCATGGCGCTAATCTTCGCTTGGACTGGCTGTCTTAAAAAACGCGGCGAACTCGACAAAACACCCGAAGTAGTGGCATTTGCTGAAAAGTTGGAAGCAGCGGCTCTTGAAACCGTTGAAAGCGGCATCATGACTGGCGATTTAATGCAGGTTGCTACACCAGCCCCAAATAATAGGTTGGTCTATACTGAGGAATTCATAGACGCCGTAGCAAAGCGGCTACACAGCAAACTTTAGTGAGGAAACATTAATGGCGCATAAGGCAATCAGAGAAGCAGACGGCAAACGCATGCTTGCCCGCTTATTCAAAGAATACTCGAATGGAAAATACACTATCCAAGACAAGATTGTCAGCGTTGGGCCAGACACTGACCTGACAAAGTTGCCCACCGAACACAAATGGCTAACCACTGAGAAGTTAGTGGTTAAACCCGACCAGTTGATAAAGCGCAGGGGAAAGAACAACCTCATTTTGCTCGGCGCAAACTACGACCAAGCCAAAGCATGGATACAAGAAAAATCTAAAGCACCGATAACCATATACGGCAAGTTTGATACTGACGGAAAACCCGCCGACAAGGGCACAGTCGGGCAACTAACCCACTTTATTATTGAGCCTATGGTACCTCACAAAGAGTCTGATGAATGCTACATTGCCATAGTCTCCACAAGAGACGGCGACGAAATCCTCTTCTACCATCAAGGCGGAATCAACGTAGGCGACGTAGACGCTAAAGCATCACGCTTGGCTGTTCCAATCGGCACACTCCCAAACCAAGAAGAAATCGAGACGAAGCTTTTGGGAAAAGTTCCAGCCAACCGCAAAAAACTTGTTTCAGGCTTCATCGAAGCGCTATTCAAGTTCTATGCCGATTTGAACTTCACCTACTTGGAGATAAACCCAGTTGTCGTAACAGAGGCTACTGTTATTCCATTAGACCTTGCGGCAAAACTTGACAGTTGCGCAGAATTTGAGAGCGGTGCAAAGTGGGGCAAAATAGAGTTTCCAGCACCGTTTGGCAGAACACTCACAAAGGAAGAAGCTTACATCGAAGAGTTAGACTCTAAGACTGGTGCGTCTCTAAAGTTAACCGTGCTTAACCCTGAAGGAAGAGTTTGGACAATGGTGGCAGGCGGCGGCGCCTCGGTCATTTATGCTGACACCATAACCGACCTTGGCTACATGAATGAACTTGCAAATTACGGGGAATATTCAGGTGACCCCAATGAAGAGTTCACTTACCTCTACGCCAAAACAATCCTTGACCTCATGACCCGAAAGAAAAATCCAAAAGGCAAGTTTTTACTTATAGGCGGCGGCATAGCAAACTTCACCGACGTTGCCAACACGTTCAAGGGTATAATCAGGGCGCTAAAAGAGTATCAAAAACAACTTCAAGAAAACAAGGTGAAAATCTACGTTCGCAGAGGCGGCCCCAACTATCAAGAAGGACTGGCGCAGATGAGGCAACTTGGAGAAAGCATAGGTGTTCCAATTGAAGTTTATGGTCCTGAAACACACATGACTAAGATTGTTTCTATAGCTCTCAAGGGAGGAGCATAGCATGGCAGAAGCTACCAAGCCTCCAATTGAGCTCTTTCATAGGAATACGCAGGCATTTATCTACAACAACCAAATCAACGCCACCCAAAGAATGCTTGACTTTGATTATGCTTGTGGCCGAGAAACGCCGTCTGTGGCTGCCATAATCAACCCAACAGGTGCTGACAGTTATGCAAAGCTCTTCTTTGGCACACGCGAAATCCTAATACCTATCTACAAGTCGCTTGAGAAAGCAGCCAAACTGCATCCAAACGCTGACGTGATGATTAACTTTGCATCGTTTAGGTCAGCGGCACCATCCACAGAAGAAGCCTTAGCCATACCACAGATAAAAACAATCGTTATAATCGCTGAAGGTGTACCTGAGCGGCGCATGAAACTGCTCACCGCCAAAGCTAAAGCTTTAGGCAAAGTCATTATAGGCCCAGCAACTGTCGGCGGCATAAAAGCTGGCTGTTTCAAGATTGGAAACGCAGGCGGCACAATAGAAAACATCATCGAATCAAAACTTCACAGGCCAGGCTCTGTTGGGTTTGTTTCAAAATCAGGAGGCTTAAGCAATGAAGCCTACAACATAATCGCTAGGAACACGGACGGCTTGTATGAGGGCATAGCCATCGGCGGCGACATGTACCCAGGCTCCACCCTGTTAGATCACCTTCTCAGATTCGAAAGCATTCCAGAAATTAAGATGCTTGTGTGCTTGGGTGAGGTGGGTGGAAGCGACGAATATGACATCGTGCGTGCACTCAAGGATAAGAAGATAACTAAGCCGTTGGTGATTTGGGTTACTGGCACCTGCACTAAAGCTTTCAAGACTGAAGTTCAGTTCGGTCACGCTGGCGCCAAAGCTGGTTCTGAAGAGGAAACGGCTGATGCAAAAAACGTTGCTCTACGCGAGGCTGGCGCCGTAGTCCCTAACTCGTATGATGATTATGACTTGAAAATAAAAGAAACCTACGAGAACTTGGTCAAAAAGGGAATCATCAAGCCAAAGCCTGAGCCACCTGTGCCAAAAATCCCAATGGACTACGCTAAAGCTCTAAAAGCAGGAATCATCCGAAAACCATCCAACTTTATCTGCACAATCTCAGACGACCGAGGCGAAGAACTCCTCTACGGCAAAATGCCTATCTCAGAGGTATTCAGGCAGGACATAGGCATCGGCGGGGTGCTGAGCATTCTATGGTTTAAACGGTTGCTTCCAGCATACGCAACTAAATTCATCGAAATGACCATAATGGTGACGGCTGACCATGGCCCTGCAGTATCAGGCG
Organism: Candidatus Bathyarchaeota archaeon; assembly: GCA_026014725.1. Taxonomy (NCBI): domain Archaea; kingdom Thermoproteati; phylum Candidatus Bathyarchaeota; species Candidatus Bathyarchaeota archaeon. The sequence goes on from JAOZHV010000008.1 coordinate 104,046, forward strand.
CCCACAACACAATTGTCACAGCCAGAGCGGGCAAGGACTTGATTTCCTCCATCGTTAGCGGCATGCTGACGATTGGCCCAAGGTTCGGTGGTGCCATTGATGGTGCAGCGCAGATGTTCTCTGATGCCTATGATAGGGGTTTAACTCCACAGCAGTTTGTTGATGAGATGAAGCAGAAAGGCGTTAACATTCAGGGCATCGGGCACCTGATAAAGAGCGTAAACAACCCTGACATGCGTGTCAGCATCATGAAGGAGTACGCGAAAAAGCATTTCAAAGCTACCCCGCTTCTTGATTACGCTCTCGAGGTAGAGAAGATAACGACAGCCAAGAAAGACAACCTTATCCTCAACGTTGACGGTTGTATCGGAATCTGCTTTGTTGACATGCTAAGGAACGAAATGCCAAAGAACGAAGCCGACGAATACATTCAGATGGGCGCACTAAACGGCTTGTTCGTGCTTGGCAGAACCATCGGCATGACAGGGCACTATCTAGACCAGAAGCGGCTAAAGCAAGGACTCTACCGACATCCGTGGGACGACATTACTTACATGACAGAATAGTCAAAACTGCCCTTGCGGTTTTCAACCGCCAACTTTTCTTTACTTAAAAGAGGAGTTCATGTTTTGATAGGTTCTGTTGTTGCCTAGCAGTGTTGGTTGTATGCCAAGCACCTGAGCCACTCCAAATAGTCGTTGCCTCGGAGCCACTCAACATGGGGTTTTTCTGTACTATTCAAAGGTTCATACCGCACAAAGTGGCGTCCGTCAGAAGTTTTAAACAGGATGGCTTTGAAATCGCCAAAGTCGCTGATGCCTTCAGCAATCTTTTCCATGTCTAACCCACTCAATAGAAAGTATTTGCTAGTTTCATATAAAATTAACCCGAATATCGCTCTTTTGGTGTGGCTTCTTTATAAAAAAAGAGAGGGTTGGGGGATAGTTTTTATGGTGCAACCGAGGATACGGTGGGCACTGGGAACAGCACATAGCTGCCGCGTGAATATCTCAAACCGAATAGGTATTCTGCTTTCCATTGGCCATTGTTGTATGAGCCCCAGAAGAATTCGCCATCGTAGAAGCCTGCAAAGATGCCGTTGCCATAGATGCCCCAGCAACGTTTGCCATTGTTGTCTGTTCCAGTGAATATGCCGTTGCCGTAGTATCCCCACATGATGTGGGCGCCGTCGCGTGTGTACATGAGGTATCGGTTTCTGACTGGGAGTATGCTTGCATCTGCCTCTTCGAAGGTTTTTGGGATTCTTTCCCTTAGTTTTTCCATATTATTGGCTGTGACTGGTTCTGCTTCGTCTGCATTATCGGTTTGAGTTCTAGTTTGGACATTTGCAGTAGCGGTTGGGTTAATGTTGCTTGGTGAAATTGCAGTGGCTGAGATTTCAGTCTTGATGCTGACAGCATTGCTTGCCGCTATAGGCAGGGATGTGGATGCTGCTGCTATGTTTACTGCTAAGGCTACAAGCAAAAGCAACGCAACTATTGCAGCTGAGATTTTTGCTTTGTTGTGCATTTTTTCACCAGCAAGCGTTATGTGCGCGGTTTATTTTAGGAAACCCGTGGAAACATCTGAAAGACTTATTCCAAACACTAAAAGAGGTTGATTATAGGTTAAAATGTGAAATAAGCTATTTTATTTGCTTTTTTAAATATTTATCGCGTATTAATACGATGTTTTGCCGCCTTGACTTCTTAACGTAAACTATCTCCATGCCCTCAAGCCGTCTTATCAAACGCCAAGTCGTCGTTCGCGGAAGATTTAGCAACTCAAAAAGCTCCGATTCAAAAGCTTTACCGTGATTATCAGCCAGAAAACGTACAACTTGGATTTCATCCTGCCGCAATTCCCGATTCTTACTCAAAAGTTTGTCGATGTCAACTTCGGCAACAGTTTCTTGTGCTTGAGGTTTCGTTTTGCTTTTTCTGTTTTTTAGCAACCCCCAGCCTACAAGCGAGAGCACAAGGATTAGCGATAATGATGCAACGGTTATTATCTGCCATAATTCAAGACTGTTGTTTTTTTCAGTTGTGTTTGTTTGCTCTGTGAATACAGGTTGTGCTGTGTAAGTTACCTCATTGTTACCCGGCGGCATTGTCAACGTTAAAAGGCCATCCGCGTTTTCAATCAACTCAGGAACGCAGTTGAGGCTTATTATCGAAGCATTCTTAGGCATAACAAGCACTATACTCGCAGGATAACTGGTGCTAATCGTCCAGTACTGCCCCATTTTTGTAGTCAGGTCCTGCGTAAGATAAGATATGCTGATTTTTGTTGAGCCTATATTTAGAATTTCTGCCTTGTTTCCTTTTATGGAGTACTCAAGCGGAAGGCCCTCCCCATCTGTGACAATGAGACTTTGGCGTGTTTCGCCAAGAAGAGTCGTGTTAACTGATATGGTGAATTGGCCAAGTTCGATTTTTTGCTTTACTTGGACAAAGCCATCCAAATAAGCAGTTAATACGGTGGTTTGCTGTTTTATTTCTGGGGTAGCAGAAACAGCGCTGGGCATGAAAACGAACCCTAACAGTAAGATAACGAAAATCTCAGTTGTTACTGTCCGTTTGTTCACCCATCATCACTTCAAGGAGCTAATCCGTCTTATATCTTGATGCCATTTTAGTTTTATCCACCCGAATTATGGCGTGTCTGCTTTAGTGGCTGATGCATTCAAGCTTGAAGTATTACTTTTTCTACTGCTAGTGTTTGGTGTTGCTGTCGGCGTCGCTGTTGGTGCTGGAGTAGTTACTGCATTTATACGGTCGGTAACTGTTTGCGCACTTTCTTGCACCTTTGCAAGCTCATCAATTGTTTGGCTTACCAACTGGCTATCCAGGAACAGTTTTGCATTGACCAAACTAGTTTCTGCTTTGGTTATTGCAGCAGACGCCTCGGCTTGCGCAGTAACTGAGAGCTGGTTTGACACAGAATTCAATTCTTGTTTTAGACTTGAGAGGCTTTGCTCTGCGGTATCTATGTATGCAGCTACTCTTTCAAATTTAAAGGAAACAGCTAATGAATCAAAATATGCAGTTAGTTCATCAATTAACATTTTAGCTTGGTTGTTTTTATCTTCGGCTTGAGAGAGGTTTCCTTGGTCTAGGCTAGAGGTTGCAGCATCCAAGGTCGCTTTGATTGTGCTCGTTTTTTGCTTGATTGAAGTAACGTCGGTTCCGTGTGTTGCGGTTGAGTTTGCCATGTTTTCTAGTAACTGCAAGGTTTCGTAGTTGCGCTCAATCATGTTTCTTAAGTTGATGGTTCGTTGAGTGGTTATTTCCTGTTCTGTTTGAGTCACATTGGTTGTTCCGTAAATTATGGATAGGCTGTCTTTCAATTTTTGAAGCGCCTGCACCGCTAAGTTACTAGCTTCTGAAAAGGCCCCTTCTCGAGTTTTCATTACTGATTGGTTAGCTAAAACTTGCGCTTCTTTAAGTGCTGTAATGCTTGATTGCGGGATTATAATGCCTCTTTCTCTTAGGTTTGCTATTGTTTGGGTAACGCTAGCGTTCGAGTTGTTGAATGTTGAGATGAGAAAGGCAGCTTTGTTTTTTAGTTCTTCCTCTGTTGGGTTGAGGGCTTGAATTTTAGGTAGAAGTAATCCTGCCGTAATCAGCGATAGAATGATTACTGCTGTAGTGATACTCTTGGCTTTTTTGTACTTTGGCTTCAAGGTGAACCTAACTATAGCTATAATGTATTATATATTTTAGGAAATCAGTGAAAATAAGTGAAAACAAAAATTTAGACCTAAACGATATCTAATCACCTATCATTTTTGCCAGCGCTAACTAATTCTTTGGCTGCTTTGAGGCACTTCTCAAAGCCCCCAAGATAAGTGTACAATTGGTCAGCAGGTGTTTGTTCAACCACTAACTTTTTACTGCTTGCATGGATGCAGCCATCAATCATCAAATTATCCACTAATTCTACTTCTTCAATAAACATGCCTTGAGAATCTCTTAACCTGCCGTCACTGCTACGACTAACTTGTGCGTTGAGGGCTTTCATTGTGCGCTCAGTAAAAGGCACGGCGACGTTGGTGTATGCAAACACTTTCTTTCCTAAAGCATGAGCAAACCCCATCTCATACGCTGTTCCAACATCAGCGCTTGGTCCCCGAAACGGAGTAATGTTAGCAATCACAATGTCACAACTCTTAATCAGGTTCTCATTTATGCCGCTAATGCATAAACCCACTTCTTTTGGACTTTTGCCCTTGGCGTCTACTTCGATGTCTATGGGGAACACGCCTTCAAACCCGTATTTTCTGCATAGGGCTTTTTTGTTTTCACCGATTTCCTTTGCGTTGGTGAGGAAGACTTCGGGGCCAGCAAGGTAAACGCGTATCGACGGCATAAATTATCTCAATAGAATAGCGATTGTCTTAAAGGCTATGGTGTGTTGTAGTTTAATAAACTTCATTATTGCCGTGCTTAATTCAAATGGCGGATGGAGCATTTTTTTGTGCATTAGCCCAAACATTTTCAAAATGATCTAAAAAGCTTATCAGCAAACTCGGGTGATTTGTCCACACCATCATGGGTGACTCAGAAAAAGATTTCGAAGGATAAAAACAAAAAAAGGCTTCTTTGCGGTCAAAGATCGCTGCGTTTAATTTAAGTTGATCGGCTGTCCACCTTACTTGGATGTTGGGGTGTTCCAATAACGATTTAATCTCTTCCGATAAGTTGATTTGCCCTTTAGGTTTTTCTAATACGAATTGAATCTTTACCCCTCTATCCAAGGCGTTTTTGACGTTCGGAAAAATTTCTTGTGTTATTTGAACCCATCGCTGGAGCGCAGAGCAGCAGTAAACGCAATTTTGCACGTTATCATGAATTATCCTGTGTCTTTTTAAGAGTGTTTCTTTTCCCTCGACAAAACTAATCTTAAACTCCTCTTCATCTGCTGATTTTTCTTTTGCAATATTTACTTTTAGTAAAAAGTCTTTAGTTTTTTGCAACATTTTGGCATATTCATTTGCTTTTTGATTTAGCATTATGGATAGTCCATCTTGGATTGGAACGGCTTCATACTCTTGTGGTAGGGCAATTATTCTTTCACAAATACCTTTTTCCTGTAGTTCACCCAGCGTCCTATACGTTGCTTGCCTAGGCACTTTTGCATAATTTGAGAGTGTTCTTGCATCTGTTCTGCCTAATTTTAAGAGGGCTAGATAGAGTTTTGCTTGGGTTGCGGTGAATCCTACCTGTAAGAGGAACTCGATTTCGTCATCTTGACGGAGCAGTCCATATTCCTTCTAGGAAATTTGCTTTTAACTAACGTAACCGTGGATTTAACTTTTGTCACACCAACGTGTTGTGACACGAATTTATTAGCAAATATGCTGGAGGAGTTGCAGAAGCAACAGTTTGCTTCTCAAAAACTACAGGAGATAGAAAAATGAAAATACAAACAAAGAACAACACGGCTATTGGAATCGCTTTAATTCTGATAATTGCTATGCTTTCATCATCTCTGATGATTATTCCAACAGTACAAGCATTAGAGTTAGAAATGAAACTACTGCTCAACATTAACCCCAACCCCGTCGGAGTTGGTCAAACAGTATACGTTAACGCCTTCTTCACCCATACAATGCCAACATCTACTGGTTTCTATGGTGACCGACATGAAAACATCACAATAGTAGTCGAGCGACCTAACGGAGTAAAGGACACCTATGGCCCATTCATGGCAGATTCCACTGGAGGAACATGGTGTTCATTTGTCCCAACTGAAGCTGGAAACTACACTGCACAAGCTTTCTACCCTGGACAAATCTTAACAGGCACTAACCCCCTTGCACCAACGCTTGCTCCCGGTTTTGATCCTTCGATGGGTGGCGCAGGTGGAAACCTTGAATTGATAGGTTCCCACGTGAAAGCTGCAACCAGCGAAAAAATAACGTTTGTTGTACAGGACGAACCGGTACTGCCAAAATACGTGACTCCACCGCTTCCAACCGAATACTGGTCTCGCCCCATATACTCAACCAACTACAACTGGGCTCAGCTTGGCGGGAACTGGTTCGGAGAAACCAACGTTCAACTGTATTCGCAAGCACCAAACACTGGACATATTCTCTGGACAAAACCAACACATTTCGGAGGACAAGTAGGGGAACCAATTAAAGGTGACCAAGAAAGCCAATACATGTCAACATCTTTGCTTGTAACTTACTTCACCCCCTTAGTGCTCAACGGAATACTCTTTAACAACAAGTATGCGAGCTCAAACTCAAAAGTAATCGGATGGGAAGCTATTGACTTACGCACAGGAGAAACCCTCTGGTCCAGAACCGCAGGAGAAACAGGTGCAGAAACAATGACTAGAGTTCAAGCACTAAACTGGCACACAATACAGGAATACGGATGTACCGCATACATATGGAGTTCTTCAGGAAGCAGTCTAAGGTTATATGACGCAATGACCGGCGTATACCTAGCTAACATCACAGGAGCCCAAAACCAACTCAACTTAGTAGATTACGACTGCACCGAGCAAGGAACCTTCCTAGGCTGGTATACTACTTCCAACGCTACTGGCACCTATCTCAATCTCTGGAACTCAACACGGTGCATTGCTTACCCATATGGTCAGGGACCGTACTATATGCCACAGAACGTTTCTTATCAAAGCACTATTCGCCCATCAGGCAACATCGGCTTTGATAAAGGAATAATGTGGACAGTTCGTCTCGACACAGCCGCAGGTATACCGACAAGTATTGCTCTAAAAACTCTTGACGTAATCCTGTTACGTAGCGCTCCTACCGTTGCTCTAAGAATGTCTGCCGGTTATCAGGTTACAGCAGGTTATGACGCAAAAACAGGAGAGAAACTTTGGGGACCACTAAATCAATCAATACCTATGGATGAAGACATAAACGTTGTATGTAGCGGTGATGGTGTCTACGTGTTAACAAGCAAGACATCGCATCAAGCATGGGGCTACTCTCTGAAGACAGGGCAGAAACTATGGGGACCAGTACAACTTAAAGGAAACGCTTTCAGTCACCTTTCAAATACTGGGGCATGCGCTTACGGCATGGCTTATATTTCTGACTTCGGCGGCTACGTGAATGCTATTGATCTCCAAACAGGAAAACTCAACTGGACATTCACCCGCGGGAGCTCAGGATACGACACTCCATTCGGCATCTATCCACTATGGTACTTCAGCGTCGGATCTATCGGTGACGGAAAGATATTCCTCTCAGAAGGGCACGTCTACGACCCACCGCTATTCCCAGCTGGTCAACAGCTTGCAATAAACGCAACTACTGGCGAATTGGTCTGGAGCATAATGGCATGCACAATTAAATCTACTGAAGCAATCGCAGACGGCATGATAACAACGTGGAACAGCTATGACAACCAGATATACGTTTTCAGCAAGGGTCAAACTGCCACAACAGTGTCAATACAAGATGACGTAGTCGCATATGGCGATCGCGTACTCATAAAAGGCACTGTAATGGACGAATCTCCAGGCACAAAGAACGCTGATCGTGTAGCTCGTTTTCCACACGGTGTTCCAGCAATCGCTGACGAGTTCATGTCTCCATGGATGGAGTACGTGTACATGCAGCAGACGAAACCAACCAACGCGACTGGTGTCCCCGTTACCCTTAGTGCCATTGATTCTAACGGTAACTACAGAGAAATCGGAACGACGACAACTGACATCAACGGCAACTTTAACTACGTTTGGGATCCTGACATTGAAGGCTTATACACAGTAACTGCTACATTCGGCGGTTCAGAATCTTACTGGCCATCCAACGCTCAAACAGCTTTCGTAGTAACTGCACCTGAGCCCACTGCATCACCTTACCCAGAGATTGCCTTGCCACCAACTGAAATGTATTTCATCGGAAGCACAATCGCAATCATCATTGCAATTGCCATAGTCGGTTTACTGATACTGAGAAAAAAACAGTAAAATAAACATCAAAAAACCACCTTTCCCCTTTTTTAGTCCTAAAATGCAAAGGAGAAATGTTGGGGCTGAATAGGCTCTGGTTAATGTTTCCACGGCTTGATTGCCCAATATGTCGTGGCTGTAACATTTTATTCTCCTTAAATTTGGTCCAGAGCCTCAGCAAACTACAAATGCGCTACTACTTATTTTCCCTTCCAATTATATTAACATTTAACTAACCATAAAACCAAAGACAGAACCTGCAAATACAAACCCTTGCGAGCACGGAGCCCGCTGACTGTCTTGTCCTTGGTTTTAGGAAGCTATGTTGACAGTCTAAGGCGGGGGAATTTGAGTTGCCCTACATGCTTAATTATCCACTTCACAAGCTCATCGTATGCTTCCGACCCTGCCTCAGTTAAAACTACTGAACCGTTTTCGTCAAGTATAACAAAGCCTTTTTTTGACATCCAATCCAAATATTTAACCAACTTATCATATGATAGTTCAGTAGAAAGAGCCAGCGCAGTTTTGTTTACTTTATTCTTTTTCTTCAATGACTGGATAATTCGAGCAACGACATAGAGGTCAGGTTTAGAGCTCAGCGCTCCTGAGTTCATGGCTCAACCTCCGAAGCTCCCACTGGAGTTTCTCTATTGCTCGAATTTCATTAAACCGTTTTGAAAGGTCATACTTCAAAAAGATGATAAGAGCTAGAAAAGAAAAGTGAAATGATGCGTAGCCAAGTGCACCTATTCGATGAAGAACTATGGAGGTTATGAGATTTAACACAAAACCTATTATAAAGAAGAATATGAACCCATAAGCAGCTCCCTTAACAAGACTGTACATGGCATAACCCAATCTACCCGAAGAAACTACATCGAAAGACGTATTCCAATCGATCTCTGATAAAAGTTTTAGTGCTGAAGGAAATCCCTTAGAAAGCTCCTCTTTCCACTCGCCAGTCTTTACCTCATTTATCTTTCTCTTAATAAAAAGAATACCTACTACAACTCCTACTGATGGAATAAGTACTATAGGAAAATTCAGGAAGAACCGCTCAAATTCATTAAACGCGCTTAGTAGTCCAAAGAACGAAATTAAGAGGTTGACCACCATGCAAATCACGATAGAGCCGATAACGATTATAGTAAATCTTTTGAGGTGCCTGTCGAGTACATTGTATTTCTTGATTTCGTCGAGTGTTTCCATTAGTTCGGCTACTTTCTTAACAACGTTTTCTTCTGTCATTGAACTGCTTTTTTCAGACATAATATCCAGATGTACCCCCTCAGCGAACTCTGCCCCGCAGGCTGATAAAGTAACTTTACGATGAATATAAAACATACTCTCTCGCAGAGAGTCAGTCTAATTAATTCATTTTCTCAACAAGGCATTATAAAAAATAAAGAAAAGTGAACTAAAATGAAAATCAAAACTAATCTGAAAACAAAAGCCTCTATAGCCTTGATTCTTATGTTGACTATTGCTATCCCACTTTTTTCTATACCGACAACTAATGGTCAAACATCTGCTGGGAAGACAACTACTCATCCCATGCTCACTGTTAACCCCAACCCTGTAGGCGTCGGTCAACCCGTGAATATTGTGATGTGGGTTGGCATGCTCTTGCCATCAGCATCCGTGACCAACGACATACGCTTCCACGATTACACTCTTACTATCACTAAGCCTGACGGAAAAACAGAAACAATGAAATGGGCTATCGTTCAAGACACGACATCAACACAATACACAAAGTACACGCCTGATCAAGTTGGCACATACACTTTAAACTTCAGCTATCCCGATCAAGTTTACACTTGGAATGCCACAGCCGCAATGAGAACATGGACAAACCATGTTTTTCTCGGAGCAAGCAAAACAGTCACCCTTACAGTACAGGAAGAACAACTACCTGAGCCAATAAGCAGTTACCCACTTCCAACAGAATACTGGACGCGCCCAATAGAAGGACAGAACACTGACTGGTGGGCTATTTCGTCACACTGGCTTGGCTGTGACCACCCCTTACATTATAATCTAGTAGCGGCAGACGCGATGTACCAGCCAGACGGCACAGCTCCTAACAGCCCCCATGTAATGTGGACTAAACGTATTGATGAAGGAGGCGTTGTCGGTGGCAGCTTTGCTGGCATCGAAGGAGAAATGTACTACAGCGGTTCAGCATACCAACCAAGATTTTACAATCCAATAATAATGAATGGTTTGCTCTTCTACGCGGTCCCATCCCAGAATTCTATGTCAGGAGGCGGATACATGTGCGTTGATTTACACACTGGCGAAAAAATATGGTTCAACGAAAAAATAGGCGTTGACACGAGTTGGCCTATTCCATCCTTTGGATACCTTTATTCTGCACACACCGAGAACCAACATGGCGCAATCCCCAATGGCGTCTTGTTCTCAAGCAACTTTGCCGTAGCATATGAACCATGGACAGGACAACGTCTATTCAACGTAACTAATGTACCTTCAGGCATGGCTGCAGTTGGACCACAAGGCGAGATACTACGCTACCAGATAAATATTGCAAGCAGATGGCTGGCTCAATGGAACTCTTCTCGGCTATGGTCCACCGCTTCAAGTGGCTGGGTACCTGACTGGAACACAACAAACGGCTGGGTAAACGCGAGCACAAGTGCACGTTATGACTGGAACGTATCCATACCAACAACTATACCCACAAACACCTCTCCATTTAAAGCAATTTGTGACGATATACTGCTTGGCTCTACCTCGTTTTCAGGATCTTCAGGCATCGGGACTCCAAACCCATATACCATGTGGGCTATCAGTCTGAAGCCAGAATCACGAGGACAACTGATGTGGCTAAAACAGTACGATGCGCCGCCAGACAATGTTACCCGAATGTTACGCGCAGTAGATCCAGTAAATCGCGTTATCATTATGTTAGACAAAGAAACTTTCCAATATTTAGGCTACAGCATGGACACTGGAAATTATATGTGGACAACAGCAGTACCTGCTGGCATTTCTGACTTTGCATACTTTGACTCAACTCATGGCTCAGTATTCTGCACAGTTGACCACGGTGTTCTCTATAATAGCGGTTTTGGAGGAGTACTATACGCCTACGACACAAAAGACGGTAAACTACTATGGACTTACGGTAATGGCGGCGAAGGCAACAGTACTTTCAGTGGTTTTCAAACGCCTTGGGGAAACTATCCACAATTCATATCAAACACTGCTGACGGCAAAGTCTTTTTGTTTAGTGGCGAACACTCTCCTAACACTCCTCTATACAAAGGCTTACGGGTAAGGGCGGTTAACGCTACCACAGGCGAAGAAATATGGACTCTACTCGGCTCAATGGGCTATCCTCCGCGTCAATGGTATCCTGTTGCAGACGGCTTTATTGCATACCATAACATGTACGATGGGCAGATATACTGCATTGGCAAAGGTCCCAGTGCCGTCACCGTGGACGTACCCATGACCGCAGCCGCACTTGGTCAAAGCGTTGTAATCAGAGGCACCGTTACAGACATCGCCGCAGGCACCAAACAAACGCAACAAGCCGCACGATTCCCCAACGGTGTCCCAGCAGTTTCCGATGAAAGCCAAGGCGAATGGATGGAATACGTTTACATGCAAAAGCCACGCCCGACTAACGTCACAGGAGTTCCCATTGTCATAAGCGTCCTCGATGCTAACAATAATTATAGGGAAATCGGCACAGTCACAAGCGACGCAGACGGCTTCTATAGTTTGAGCTGGAAACCAGACATCGAAGGCAAATACACAGTCTACGCTTCATTCGGCGGTAGCGAATCCTACTGGCCATCACATGCAGTAACAGCATTCACAGTTGACCCAGCACCACCAACACCAGCACCAACGCAACCAGTCCAGACCTCAATGGCTGACATATACCTGGTCCCAGGCATAGCGGCAATTATTGTTGCAATCGCAATAGTGGGCGCAATGATAATGCTCATGCTCAGAAAGCGACCATAAAAGAACCGATAAAACAACAATCTTTCCCCTTTTTTAGTTACAAATGCATCGGAGAAAAGCGGGGGCTAAATGGGCCTTGGTTTCAAGTTCCGCGATCTGCCCAGTAATTGCGGCTTAACTTTAAACTTGCATTCTTTTCTCCCTAACAGTGTCCCAGAGCCCTAGCAAACCCTGCTTACTAAAACTGAAACAAACAGGCGTATAATTAACTTTGAAAATTCGGATGAGAATGCCGTATTTGGTCCAAAATATTACAAAATTAATCGGTGTCATAAATTCGAGAATTCACTTTTTGGAGATATTCCATATCAGAAGTACTACAAAACTCTATTTAAAATTCGATACTGTTAAGTTACCCAGTTTTTCAGAGGGGTTTATCGGCAGGTTTTTTCCGCCTTCTATTATTTTTTGATTGACTGGTGGCAGAATTACTCTTTAGAAAATCTTTTGGCAAGTACTCAACAGCTTTCTTGATAAACTCTTCGTTTCCAAACTTTTTAACTAATTCGTTGACTGCGTTTTTTAGCTCTTCTTCAGGTGAAATAGCTTGTTCAAGTGTCAAAAAAACCCTTAAAGTCATGATTTGTTTGGGTTAACCTGACTGGGTGGCGCAATTCTAACAATACTTGGGGCTGGGAAGGGATTCGAACTTCAGAGAGTGGTGTCATAGCCAACCACCTAGTTTCTTCGCAGTTAATTTCTCTTTTTTATACGTTGTCTGCTTTTTTTATCAAACCCAAAAACCTTTTTTCTGTTGTAGAAATTCATGGATAACCATACCCCGCCCAAAAATAAACAGACAGTTAGAAAATGATTTATAAGAAGTCTATCGGTCGGTTTTTTCTTTATGCGTTATTTAAGTTCGCTCTCTTGCAAGCAAGGAGCTCATTATTTAGAATGTTCAGAAGATGGTCAAGATAACTGCTAATAAGATACAACTTCAAATCTATAACTTAGCTTGCAGATTATTGCCTTAAAGAAATGACAAAGGAACTTCCTATCAATCGGGCTCTAACAAATCTGGGGTTGCCTTCTTTTGTTCTTGAGCCAATTCTCATAGACCCAACAATTACGCAAGACGTATTATAACCATAATTGCTATTGAAATTTGGCTAGCGCTTTTTTGATTAATTCTAATGCTTCATTTAATTTTGTTTCGTTTTCCAAATGATAGTATCCCCATCCACCCCATTTCTCACTCCAATAATAATCTGCGTTATTAGCCTCTTCTGAAGTAAGCGGAAAATCAAGTCTTAGCCAATTTTTCTTTATGTGTAAACCACAAAGGTTCTTTTTTCCCACGAAGGCAATGTAATCTTGCGGAGAAGGATTTATTTTTATGGTGTTATCAATTGAAAGCACTTCTTTTTTGAATTTTTCATACAAAGGTCGCATATGAGAATTTGATTTGAAGTGATCGTCTTCTGACTTGGGTGGGTAGATGAAAGAATTGGTACCTACTGAAGTATCTAGTACTACAATGGGCGCAACAAGTATCTCATTGTCTTTTGGAGACTTTGTTAGTGTATAAGAAACAAGTTTTATAGATGGGCTCAGTGCCCAGCAAGCATTTTTTACTTCTTCGCTCACGCTACTCACGAGTGCCATAAGCCTAATGTCTTGGGTAACTTCTCTGAAACCTTTCTTTTCGAAAACTGAGAAAAGAAGCCTTATGTGATTTTCGTCTTTAGAAAACCAGCTGTAGTACTCCATAAGTTGGATAAGTGCATCTTTATCAAAATTCCCTATTCTCTTGCATTCAATTATTACAGGGTTATTTTCCTCGTCAATCGCCAATATGTCAATTATACCAGTGCCTATATGGAGATAGGAATCAACATACCTGAGTCCTTCTTCTATAGAATCAAGGTTCTTCTCGAATAAGTCTTGCAGCTCTTTTTCAGGAATATCCAAGTTAACGTTTTTTAGTATACTTAGTTTGACCATAAAAATGATTACCAGAACAAGTAGTATAAATTATTAACTTCTGCTCCCTATGTTGTCATTCAGCGCTAAATTGTTCCAGATTAGGATGGAGATGCAAAGAGTTAAAGTGAAGTTAGTGTTTTTTTGGTTGTGTTGAATTAAGAACCAGTAGGTTAGCAGGTTCTTTTCTTTGTTTTTGTGGTTTGGAAACCTCTTACTTATGAGCGCCCAAAAGTTGTCGTTGTGTTTTCTTTCTATGTTGTGTGCGGTTTCGTGGTAGATTATGTAGCTGATCAGGTCTTCGGGTAAAAATTTGAGGAGCGTATTTACTGTTAGGTTTTGTTTTGGCTGTGACAGGATTTTGCATCATATCCCTGCAATCGCAAAGCAATTAAAGAAAAAATTCGCTAACTAAAAAGCCAAAGGAGAAAAAGCCCAATGGGCAGGATAGATTTGGATAATTCTTGTTCTGAAGAACAAAAACAGGCTTTAATGAATATTCGTGATGAGTTAATGGAGGCAGAGAAAACTCTAACAAGGGCAATCAAGGAAGCAGAGAAGTGCTACATAATCAGCAAATCACAGATTGCTATAGATAATGAAATCGGCGGCATTCCTATTAAAGAGGCTTTCCAGAATGAGCTTGAACGCTCAATGAAGGAAAAAAGTAATCTGCAAAGTCTTATAGAAAAAGCGCTTGAACAGATGAGTAGTGCGAGAAGCAAAATAATCATACCCTTCTAGCCCTTCCATGAAAGAAGTCGACCTCTCACCTAAGTTCCATTTCCCGCTTGTAGCGCTCAGGCTTTTCGTGTATGAGTAAATTTTGCAATAGCAGACTACTGGAAACAGGGTTTTCCAACATATTCGCGACTACGAGAAGAGAAAAATCTTCAGAAAACCAAAGTAACCGCCACACGCCGGGTGTTTGTCCAAAAGTATGTTGATGGCGCCGGGGAAGGGACTCGAACCCCTGCGAGCACGAAGCCCACTGGCTATCTCGCCGTTTTTCTGGCTTAGCCCTCTTTTCTTTAGATCTCGAGGCCAGCGCGATAACCACTCCGCCACCCCGGCTCCGATGATAGATTTGGTGTTCTGGCTAAAAGAGTTTTCAGTAGTACCGCACCCATTCGCAATTATATTGTGGCGCGCTTCGGTTTCGCCAACATATTTGGAACATATTAGAAACTCATTGCAGAAACCTATAGGGGGTAGGTGCTATTGACGGTTTTCTAAGCCAAAAGCCTGTTGAAATTTAACGCTTTATATAGGAGGATAGGGTCTATCGGCAGAGCAACAAACTTTAGACAGCTAAACGTTTTGTTACTTGTTTTAGCAGGGTTTGTCTGGGCAAAAAGCCGTAACGACCATAGAAACCATACACCTGCTCGTTGCCGACCGTAACCTCAAGGACTTTTGTTTCCGCGCCGTTTTGGTTCATCCATTCCAACGCATTCCGCATTAGCTCGTCACCGATACCCATACCACGATATGTCTCACACACAAAAATTGATTCAACCGTGCCTGTCTTTTTAGAATCAAGACTGCTCACAATGTAACCAACAGTTTCGCCTGTTGCCTCATCCACTGCCAAGTCGACAAGCAGTAAACCGCAAGAAGCTTTTTCTAACAATTCAGCCTTCCTTTTTTGGAAATTCATTTCTGCAAAATGTTGCTTAAAAAAGGTTGAACGCTCATACATGCATCGGTTGAGGGCTTCCCACAGAAACTTGATTTCATCAAGGATTGTATGGTCGCCATGCATGTACTTTATTGTGATGGTTCGAGCTGCTTTCTTTGCCATGTTAACACCTAATCTGGAGACTGTTTCTTCAAGTAACAGACCTGCCAGAAATGTTTTACTCAAGCAGTAATAGTAATGCCATGGGTACGACACCTAAAACCAAAGATATGAGTTGGAACGCAGATTTTTTTGGCTCAGGTGTGTCTTTGCGAAGTTCGGGAATAAGGTCTGACCCAGCAATGTAGATGAAGTTTCCTGCGGCGAAAGGGATCAATAAAGGCACGAACCCTTCAACAGCTGTGCCCAAAATCAACGCAATTATAGCTCCTAAAACTGCTGTCAGCGCCGTTACAAAATTGAAGATGAGAGCTTTTTTCTTTTGGAACCCACCGTAAATGAGGACACCAAAATCTCCTATTTCCTGAGGTATCTCGTGAAATATCACGGCTATGGTCGTAGCTATGCCTAAGGGTATGCTTGCAATGTAGCTACCGCCCACGATTAAGCCGTCAATGAGGTTGTGGACGCCATCTCCAAACAGGTTCATGTAAGCAAAAGAATGCGGGTGTTCAGCAGAAGTCGGAACATGGCAATGTCGCCACTGCAGAAAACGCTCAACCGCAAAAGAAGAAAAAATACCTAACAAAATTACGAAGGACGCCAAGATATTAAATCCAGTTTCTTCCACCATCTCAGGGATCAGATGAAGAAACACGTCACCAAGCAAGCCTCCAGCAGCAAAACTAACCATGTACATGAAGGCTTTCTTGAGTTTCTTATCAGCGACCCAGTAAACTAGTATGCCGCATAAAGAAATCACGCTGACTAACGCAACGCTCAATATGCTTAGTGTCCATTCAAGCATTAGGATTCCTTGAACGTATAGCCCAAAACTTTTATTAAAATCTTGCTAATTTCTTAATAAAACCTTATATTTAGCCAAGCTCAATCTTAATAAGACCTGCCATGAGCATCGTTAGTCTCTCAATCCCAAAAAACTTACTTGAAAAAGTCGACAGCTACATAAAAGAACAAGGTTACGCAAACCGTTCAGAAATCGTCAGGCAAGCCCTGAGAGCCTACATGTCCGAAGGCAAAAGACTCAGTGAACTCAAGGGAAGCTTAACTGCCGTGATAACGATTATATACCAAAAAGGCGCCCGAACAGGACAGATAGTCGACGCCCAGCACAGTTACAGCAACATAGTTTTAACGTTTCTTCATACGCACATTGAACAGGGTTACTGCGTGGAAATAATAGTCGCTAAAGGAGACGCAGAGGTCATGAAAGCATTCATCGAAGCTATGAAAACAAACAAGCAGATATCAGAGGTTAAACTCACGCTGCTTTAGGTCTCCTGATTTTTTGAAACAAAAGCTTTGGCGCAAAATGTCTATATCTACGTAGCGCTGATTAAGTGTTAATGAGGGAAGGGTATTGCTATCTAAAATTCCAACACTGCTAGAGAAAGTAAGCAAAGAAAACTTGGACAAAGAAATACTAAGAGCAGCCATAATCGCCGAGTTGGACGCCATAAACCTCTACGAGCAAATGGCAGCCGTAGCCGTAAACCCAATAATAAAGACGATTCTGCTGGATATAGCTAAAGAAGAAAAAACACACGTTGGCGAATTCCAAGCCCTACTGTTGAAAAACGATGCAGAGCAAGTTAAAGAGCTTGAAGAAGGCAAAAAAGAAGTCGAAGAAATAACAAGCGAAAATTAGTTCACTTTTATCATTAAAAGAGAAAGGGTAGCGTTGCCGCTAAATTGATGAGACATGACTTCGTTAACAGCCACATGTTAACCTTCCAGATTTTTAAAACATTTATTTTGCTGGAAAACAATTACCATAAAAGGCAATAGTTTGGTTGATTTTTAATGGCTCTCAACGGCAACAACACAATGGAAAAACGGAAAAACAATACTCTAAACGAAGCAAGGATAGAACAAGAATTGCTTAAAGGAACAGTAGACAAGAACCTTGGCGTGTACTGTGCACTTTTTTCTGCTAAAAGCACGATTGAGGGACAGAACGGCGGAGTAATCACTGCTCTACTCATTAAAGGTCTTAGCGAAGGCATTTTTGACTCAACTGTAGTTGTCCGCAACAAGGATGGCTATAGCGCAGAAGCAGTAGTAGCAGAGAACGCCAATGACGTCTTGTCAGCAAAAGGAACAAAATATGTCAAAGTCAATGTTGCTGAGAAACTACGCGAACTTGTGGAGCAGGGCAAGAAAAAGATAGCAATCGTTTGTACACCATGCGAAGTTAGAGCGGCTAGAAAAATCCAGCAGACTTTACCTTCAGACTGCACAGTGACAATTATTGGCTTGTTCTGTTTTGAAGCCTTCAACGGTGCCAAGTTAAAAGAAGAAGTAGCAAAAAGGTTAGGTATTGACTTAGCGAAAGCCCAGAGAACACATATTCAGCATGGAAAATTCACTGTGAGTTTGGATGGAAATGAGTACAGTTGCAGAATAAGAGAGCTGGCGAACGCCACTGAGAAAGTATGCCAGTATTGTGATGACTTCGCTGCTAGGCTCGCTGACGTTTCGGTTGGTTCTGCAGGCAGCAAAGAAGAGTATTCAACCGTAATCGTCAGGTCACCTATAGGAGAGAAAATCTTGCAGAACCTTGAACTCGTAAAAGGAGCCGTTGATAGAGAAGAAATAATTAAATTGTGTAGCTTAAAAAAAGCTCGCGCTGAACGAAACTTCGCTGGGTTAGAAAACAAGCGATAGCCTATTTGCCTAGGAAAAACGTTGATTCTAAGGCAGCTTTGCGTATGCAAAAAGTTTTTAACCCAAACCTCTTATCCCTTTAACCGAGATGTATCTCCATGAAAATACTAAACGAGTTTGTGCCAACACGTAAATTTCTAAAGCTTGCTGAAGAACTTAAAGACCTAGTTGATGGATGGAACGTAACTGACAGTGCTGCCGGTTTTCCAGCGCCAAGCGGTGTAGTAGTAAGTTGCTTGCTCAAGTACAAGTACCCTGAAAAATATGTTTGCCCAATATTCATCCTTCACTATAAAGGACCAGTTGAAGTTGGAGGCTTAGCTTTAGCATCAGACATCATTGGATTAGATGGTTTAGCAGTCACTATGGGAGACAAGCCACGTTACGGTGAACCTATAAAGATGCTGCCATCATCTGAGGAAGCACGTGACTTCATACGCAACACAGTGAAAACAAAGAACCTCAAGCTCGGCTGCTTACTAACAGCAAGACGCTCAATTGAAGAAACGCTTCAACGCGTACGCGAGCCATGGGACTTCGTGTACTTCATGAGACTAGAAGACTCATCCTTTGAAGCGCTCAAGGCGGTCTCAGCGGAATGCAAGAAACTAAACAAGCCGCTCTTCGCATACTTCCTAGTTGGAACAGCTAAGAACGTTGAAACAGTCAAAATGATTGGCTGGCCAACCGCTGCAACCATGGAAACTGTCGAGGAGAAAGCAGCAAAACTTGTCGGGCTCGTCGACGGCATCATCGCAACTTGTGCTGGTGACGCTGAAGGCGACAAACTGATGCTGCAAAAGCTTCAGAAGTTCAGGTCTTAAGCGTTAGGAAAAGAATGTAAGAGATATTTTAGCTATCTCTTCATCCAAATTTTCCACCTTAAAGCCTTTTTTATTGCATAACTGAACCATTTTTTTGTTATCAGTCATGACGTAACCGTAAATTCTCTGCAGACGCATATCCTTTGCTATATCAAACAGCGAGCACATAAGCTTGGAACCCAAACCAAGACCTTGCCATTGGTCTCCAACTAAGATTGCAAATTCACCTTGCTTTCCATCTGGGTCAAGAATCAACCTGACGACGCCAATTATCTTTGAATCACCGTTCTCTTGTAGTTCTGCAACTATGGCGACTTCTCGGTCGTAGTCAATGTTACAGTAACGAGTCAGGGTGTCATGAGTCATTTCTTTTATAATTTGGAAGAATCTGAACCGCATCGTTTCCTTTGAAAGTGACGTGATAAGTCTGTTTAATCGGTCTTCGTCTTCAGGTTTTATAGGTCGCAATAACACAGGAATGCCATTTTTTAGTTTTTGAGTTGATACGTATTTTTTGGGGTAGGGTGCAATCACAAGGTGTTCATGGGGGCGGGCAACTTCTTGCATTATTTTACTTCTATCTAAAACTATACGTGCATCAACAGCTACCACATGGGATTCACTTGCAATTAAGGGATTAATGTCCATTGACTCTATTTCGGGGAAATCACTGATTAGTTGAGAAAACTTGACTAATATTTCCTCCACAAGACTCACATTGAACTTCCGCTTTGAAGTTGAAGAATGCTTGTAGATTGTGGTGTTCTCTATTACTCGACGAGCTAGGACTTGATTGAGTACAGGAAACCCTATGCTTATGTCTTTGAACATTTCTGCAGATGTTCCGCCTGTTCCAAAGAGGATTATTGAACCGAACTGGCGGTCTTTTCGCGCTCCAACGAACAGTTCATAGTTATTTTTGCGCACCATCGGTTGAATGGCAACGCCTTGAAACTCTGCCATGACATGGGAGTTTTTAACCTTATCAGCTAGTTCATTAAATATGGCAGGAATTTCCGAGGGCGCGCATATGTTTAGAGCAACAGCCTCAAATTCAGTTTTATGAGAAAGTTGAGGAGAAACTGCCTTAATAGCAACAGGATAGCCCAGTTCAGTTGCAAAAGCTTTAGCTTCTTCGGGCGTTTTGGCAATGAGCGTCTTTACGGTTGGAATTTTATAGGCATCTAAGAAATCTAGCGATTCTGGCAGAGTAAGCAGTGCTCGTCCTTCGCAGAAAGCACGTCTTAAAATGCCCTTTAGAAAAGTGGGGACAGATAAGCCAACGGGGACTTCCTTGGGAGTTTGATAGAGAAGTTCCAAGTTCTGCGTGTACAGCCACATATACATGAAAGTAGAAACTGCCTCTTCAGGGGTTCTAAACGCTGGAATCCCATTTTTCTGTAGGAGCGCTCGTGCTTGGCGGCAACTGTTATCTTCACCAGTTAAGGCTACTATGAGGGGTTTTTTTGCTTGTTTTGTAATGTCTATGATTACCTTGGCTAGAGCAAGAGGTTCAGTTGTACCTTGCGGTGTAAAGATAATAATGGAACCGCTGTTGCTAGGGTCTTTCAGGCAGATTTCTGATGCAGCCTTAAACCGTTCTGGGGTGGCATCCTCAAAGATGTCCAGCGGATTTCCTGCGGTACAATAGAGCGGTAAAACTTTTTTTAATGCCTCTATAGACTCAGAGCTTAAACTTGCAAGTTGTCCGCCTCTTGCAATCAAGTGGTCAGCCGCAATTATCCCCAATCCACCAGCGTTTGTGATTATGACGGGGTTAGGTCCAAGCGGGTTTGGTTGCACCATTAAGGCTTGTGCGCAGTTAAAGAGGTCACTTACGGCTTCTACCCTAACGACGCCGACACGTCTGAAAGCGGCATCGTAAACAGCATCTTGCCCACTCAAGCGACCGCTGTGAGTCAGCGTAGAAGCCATGGTCTCTTGGAAGCGGCCAGCTTTGAAAACAATAATTGGTTTGGTTCGGGCAAACCCCCGTGCGGCGCTCATAAATTTTCGGGGGTTCGCGATAGATTCTAGGTATAATACTATGCTTCTAGTCTCAGAGTCCATCCCGAAGTAATCGATTAAATCACCGATATCCACGTCAAGCATGGATCCAGTGGAAACTACCGCGCTCAAGCCAATTTGAGCTTCAGCCGCCCAGTCCAAAGCCAAGGCACATAATGCGGCACTTTGAGAAATGAAGGCTATTTTTCCAGGGAGCGCGATTTGTTTTCCGAAGGTTGCGTACAGGTTTATGCTGGGTCTTATGACTCCAAAGCTGTTTGGCCCTATTATTCTCATGCCGTAGGTTTTTTTGTACTCTATGATTTGCTTCTCAGACAGTTCACCGTTTTTTCCAACTTCTTGAAAACCTGCAGAGGTAATGATCACTGCTTTCACTTGGGCTCTGCCGCATTCTTCAAGGATTTGTGGAACCGTATGAGCTGGAGTTGCAATTATAGCAAGGTCAACTATACGTGGGACTTTTTCTATGCTGGGATAAGCTCGCATACCCTGTACTATTGAGCGGAAGGAATTTACAGGAAAAACTTCAACATCATGGGCACTTTTAAGATTGCTCAGTATCATTGCACCAAACGAGCCTTCTCTGTCGCTGGCACCTATGACGGCTACACGCTTTGGGTTAAAGATACGTCCAAGGTCTGCTATCCCCAAACGAAAATGTCACCTTTACTCTAAGAGAAGCACTCTTTAGTGTTAAGGGCAACAGATAGTTATAAAACCTTGCCAAAAAAGTTCATAAATATTTTTTTCTATGGATTTTGGTAAGCTTTAAATGAGGGCTACTGAGTAGCGAAAACTAACAAACCCAAGGGAATAACATGGACACAGTTAAAATCTTCGCTGTTGAAAACTTGCCACTAATTCGGAAAGGCGACAACTTGGGTCAACTTATCTGCGAAGCCGCAGAGAAACAAGGCACGCCCATTCAGGAAAAAGATGTGGTTGTTGTCACTCATGTTGTTGTTTCGAAGGCTGAAGGAAACGTGGTGAACCTTGACCAAGTCGTGCCATCTGATAGGGCAAAAGAGATCGCGCAAAAAACCAAAAAAGACCCAGCGATGGTTGAGGTTATTCTGCAAGAAACCAAAGAGATCGTCCGCATAGGACAAAACAGCATAATTACGGAAACTAATGGCGGTATTGTGTGCGCGAATGCTGGAATTGACCGCTCCAACGTCTCAGGTGACAGAAATGTTGTTCCATTGCCCAAAAACGCAAATGCTTCTGCACAAAACATCAGACAAGAAATCAAACAATTAACAGGAGCAAATGTTGCAGTTATTATTTCTGACACGCATGGTAGACCATTTAGGAACGGCGAGATAAACGTGGCAGTCGGCGTTGCAGGAATCAAGCCAATTAGGGATAGACGAGGCGAAAAAGACCTTTTCGGTTATGTCCTTAGAATAAAGCAGACTGCAATCGCTGACGAGCTTGCTTCAGCAGCGGAACTTGTAATTGGACAAGCAAACGAAGGCATACCAGCAGCCATAATCCGAGGATACAATTACCAAACGGACGAAAATACATCGGCAACCTTGCTTACAAGACCAAAAGAAAGAGATCTCTTCAGATAAACAGAATTTTTTTCAATAAGGTTCAAAAACTCCACTGCTATAGAATACAAAAAACAAAGTGGAATCATGGAAGCCCAAACAGCAAAAGAAGTTTTCGAAAAAGATTTGCCTTCGCGGTTTAAGTCAGAAAAAGCAGAAGGAATAGATGTTGTAGCGCAACTAAACATTTCAGGCGCTAAAGGAGGCAACTGGACAGTTCTCATCAAAGATAAGAAGCTACAAGTAAAAGAGGGAACACACCCAGAACCACAAATCACACTAAACTTTACTGATGCAGACTTCATCGATATTGTTAACAAGAAAATTAGTGCAGAGAAAGCATTCTTTTCTGGAAGAATCCAATTTAAAGGCAATATCACCACTGCGCTCAAACTTAAAGACGCAGGGCTATTCTAAAATAGGATTAATAGCCCCAAATAGCTTGCGACGCCGAGAAACAAACACATGCTAAATAGCGCAAGAATGTCTCAATTAAAACAATCAAGTTTTAGACTGACTTTTGACTTATAGCATATTCGAAGATTTTTCTGTTTATAGTTAATTTTAAATATTACAACAGTGATAATCGCCTTTCGATTATCTGGTGTCATATGGGTGTTGGTCGCGTCAGAGATCGACCGTGAAGAAAATTCGAGTTTAAGAAAGTTCTTAGTTTTAGACCCCTCAATCAAAAATGCATCCGTTAATTCTATGTTTGGACTAAATAGTCAAAGCATGTTACGTTAATGGAAGAAAAATTATGGAAGATCCCGAAGAAATTCCGCATGTCAACCATGAAAACGGCGCAAGCTTGAGGAATCACGGGCCATTCTCGCTTTTGGATGGCGCTACCCCTCAGGTGCCGTCAATAACCCCTGAACTTTATTTTGAAAGCAAGATTGCTCGAGACCACAGCCGCCCCCTTGAAGAGCGGTTGGAAAGTTTTGAGATAATCTTGGATTCGGAAGTTGGCGACACAAGCTTGACGAGGGCAAGAAACATAGAGCGGGAGGTAGGGCTCCGACAGATTTACTTGAAATTTGAAGGCGGCAACCCAACAGGGACTCAGAAAGACCGCATAGCCTTTGCACAAGCGCTCGACGCCTTACGTAGAGGATATGATGAAATAACAGTTGCCTCCTGCGGCAATTATGGTGCCGCAATAGCTTTAGCCGCTTCTTTGGCTGGATTACGTTGCCTAATTTACATCCCCGAAGATTATCATGCCAACCGCATTAAAGAAATCAAGAGCTTAGGCGCTGAATTAATTAAAACTCCAGGCGACTACGAGCAGGCGGTCCTGATTTCTCGTCAAGAGGCAGAAAAGAACGGGTACTATGATGCAAACCCCGGTGGAAGCAACACGAACATTCAATTGAAAGCGTATGGTGAGATAGCTTACGAGATTTATGACGAACTCAGAGATGCCCCAGCGGCAGTTGCTGTTCCTGCCTCTAACGGTTCAACAATAGCGGGCATTTACAGAGGCTTTCTAAGTTTATATAACAGAGGAAAAACCTCTCGCATACCGCGCTTCATTGCTGGTTCCTCGTATGGGATGAATCCTATAATAAACGCTTTTGTCAAAAATATGGCGCATTGCTGTGACTTGAAACCTGAAAAAATCAGAAACACGCAGGTTAACGAGCCCTTAATTAATTGGCGCTCAATCGACGGTGACTACGCATTGGCAGCTATCAGGCAAACTCATGGGTGGGCAGCGTACGCTACTGATAAGAGCATGACGGATTACGCACGCTTAATTAGAGAAAAAGAGGGGCTCAGTGTTCTTCCTGCGTCTACGGCTGGTTTGATTGCGCTTTTAGACAGGCATAAAAAGGAGCCTTATCCAAGCGACCGTTACGTTGTAATTCTAACGGGACGCAAAGCGTGAGCGCAATGCCTAAAGAAAAAGCATTAGTGTACTGTGACAGAGAATATCAAAACGCAAACGGGAAAACAGCCCATGGCCTCGTTCGTTATACAACACGTTATGAAATCGTCGGGATCGTGGATTCTACTGCACCTGAGGGGGACGCAGGAGAATTATTAGATGGCAAAAAAAGAAACATCCCCTTATTCCAAAATTTAGAAGAAGCTATCCAAAAAAGCAACCCTCAAACATTGGTCATCGGCGCGGTTTCTGAAGGCGGCATACTGCCCGAGGGCTATGACAAAGCAATCATTTACGCATTACAACAAGGCTTAAACATAGTTTCAGGTCTTCACCAATTCATCTCTGATGACCCAAAGTTCACTTCCATAGCCGACAAAAATGGTTGCAAAATCACCGATGTCCGCAAACTGTATCGCGATTACAAGCGGTTCTACACGGGAGAAATCAGCAAAGTCGGCTCCACACGAATTGCCACTTTAGGCACAGACTCAGCTATAGGCAAACGCACAACCGCAGTCATGATAGTTAACGAACTTCGGAAACGCAAACGCGCCGCTGACATGATTTTCACTGGCCAAACTGGGTGGATGCAGGGCTGGCCACACGGCATAGTACTCGACGCCATGATAAACGATTTTATCTCTGGCGGAATTGAAGGAGCCATAATTGACGCATGGAACGATGAGAAACCAGAGTTCGTGATTATCGAAGGACAAGGAAGCTTCGTTCACCCATTCTTCCCCGGCGGCTTTGAGATAATGGCTGCTGGGCAAATCCACGGTTTCACATTGCAAGATGCGCCAGGACGCCCCTATCTTGATGGATTTCCAGGTTACCCGATGCCTGACCCCATGCGTGTAGTAAAGATAGCGAAACTTCTTTGCGAGCGCCCGCTCGTAGGCATCAGCATCAATCATGAACGTTTATCTCTGCAGGATGCTGAGAAAGCCAAAAGCAGATACCGCGAAAGATTCAAAGTGCCAGTCGAGGACCCAGTGGTGGACGGCGTGGAGCAAATAGTTGACGCTATAGAGAAACTTCGGGATGGTTAACCCAAACGAACCTTGCATGCCTTAACCTTATCGAAATCAGCGATCCAGAAATCAAGGAAAACACTGCCAGTACACGAATAACTTGCGAAGACTTAGAGGGCAAACAAGCCAGCTTTACACTTCTTGCCAAATATGAAAACCCCCTGACCGCTGAGCACCGAGCGTTTCTGCGACTTGCGGCAGTAATGCCTGTTCTTAACTACGGTCTATTCACTAAAGAAATCAGACTTAAATATTCAGTAAGCCAAGCTGACGCATCATTACTCAAAGACCTTTTAGACATCTTTAGCAAAGACATTTTCATCAACAAACTGATCCGCAGAAAAAACCCCTACATCCTGCCAGAGTTCCGCTTAACAGAGCAAGACGCAACCGAAGAAAACGCCAAACCACTTGCAACAATAAAGCCATCTGCTGCCACAGAAGACACGGTTCTTTGTTCGGGTTTTGATGAGAACTCTTGCGGTATTCTTTCCAGCGGTGGCAAAGAGAGCCTGCTAACTTATGCGATGTTAAAGGAAATCGGCGCCAAAGTTTACCCTTTATACGTTAATGAAAGCGGAGGGCACTGGCGCACGGCACTGCCAGCGTATCGGCATCATTTAGCTGTTGAACCCAACACGGGGCGTGTGTGGCTTAACGTGGACAGGTTCTACACTTTCATGCTTGACCACCTACGGATAATTAGACCTGACCACAGACGCGTCTGGCTGGACACTTACCCGATTAGACTGTGCATATTTCCAGTTTACTTATTCTACCTGTTGCCCATATTTGCTTCTAAAAAAATCGGCAACCTCCTCATTGGAAGCGAGTTTGATGACCCCCGCCTTTCGCCCTTCTACAAAGGCATAAAACACTACTACGGCGTTTACGACCAAACACAGGACTTTGATTTGCGAATGGAGCAATGGTACAAAAAGCGGATGCCCGGCATACGCCAATGGAGCGCCGTCCGCCCCATCTCAGGCTTAATCGTTGAAAGAATCCTAACCAAACGGTATCCCAAACTTGCTAGGTTTCAGCGTTCCTGTCACAGTTGCCGCTTCCAAGGAAAAGACATCGTGCCTTGTGGTGACTGTAGCAAATGTTTAGGCATCCAATTGTTCCTTTTAGCCAACAACGTAAACCCCGTCGTAATGGGCTACAGCAAAAAAGACATTGTGCTTTTCCCAGAACGGCTTGCCAAAGGCGGTTTGAGGCTAGACGAGGATGAACGGGAACACGCTGCATTCTTAGCGAGCAAATATGACTCAGCAGTGCAGGGCAAAGAACACAATCACGTGGAAACCATCCACATCCACAAAGAAACAGGCGACTTGCAACTTGTGCCCAAACGCTACAGGACAGCCCTGCTCAACATTATAAAGCAGTACACAAAGGGTTTTACTAAATTGGAAAATGTCGTTTGGGTTCCAGCAAGTGAGCCTAATTTAGAGCTTTAACCATGCGGATTGCATGACGCGTGCCACAATGTTCAAACTTGTAATAGTTAATCAACCGCTCTTTAGCAGTATAGCCTGCTTTTTGGTAAAGCTTTATTGCAGCTTCGTTTCGCTCTGACACTTCCAGTTGCGATATTTTCATTCCTCTTTTCTTCATGTCTGCTTCAGCGGCAACCAAGAGGCTCATTCCTATGCCTTGTTTCTGAAATTGCGGGTCCACATCAATTGTTTCAATGTTCGCAATACAGCTTCCTTTGCGGTACAATACTATAATAAAACCCAAGATGTCTCCTTCCTCTGTCATCACTAGGCAAGTGCTGTTTGCTTCTAGTGCAAGATACGCAAGTCGACGCTTAGCATAGGCACGTGGGCCTTCAAAACACTTTTTTTCTATCGCGGAAATTTGGTCAATGTCGTTTGGTGTTGCCTTTCGGATATGGCGGGAGAGACTTTTGTCTTGAGGATTCATGCAGTCAGCCAAGGTTTTGTTGTGCGGCAATTCTGAAAAACCTTTTGTGCAATTGAACCTTTTTCAATGCTTAACGGACAAGCAAATACGTGATGATGGCACTCGCAATGGCAATTACGGTTCCAATTATAATCTCTTCGGTAGATTTAGAAATGTGCTCTTTTGCTTTTTCCCAGAACGTTTTGTTAAACCCTGTGTCTTTGTCAACGTCAACCCTAAAGAACTTCTTTAAGTCGTAGGCTGCTGAATTTTTTGTTTCAATATCGCCTAGGCAATCACGCGAACAGATTTTCTCGATAGCGCACAGAAAAGCATCCCCTAAGGCAGTTTCTATTTTTGTTTTACATTCATCACAGATGTAGCCGAGCGAGGTGTCGATTTTGTTATCTTTCTTGTCATAGGCGTCATCTAGGATGCAACCTCTCGCTGGAGGATGTTCGGTTATTGAACTGTCTTTTACCTGAGCACTTGCCATTTTTACTAAGGTACCTGCAACAGATTGCAAAATATACTCAAAAACTGATGGCGGCGCATAGTTCTTTTCCCACCCCTTTGTTGTTATTATTGCCTTGTTGCCCTCTACCGTCCAGAAATAATCTTCCGTATCAATCGTTACTGAAGTAATCCCGATGTAGTAATCAGCATTGTATGGGGATTTTTGTTGTGTTTCTTCAATCATTTTGGCAAAGCCGTCGAAAAGGTAGTCTCTGGCGCACATGTCTTGGTGTTTTATGTACCTTGTTCTGTCTACTGCCAATCGCATATTGTCAGGGAACTCGAATTCAAAGTAATCTTGCATTAAATTAAGCCTCAAAATTATGAACTTACAGGCGTACTCGTCTAGCTCCAGTTTTGAAAGCAAAAAGACTGCAACTTTTTTCCTCATCGATACCCCTTTATTTCTGCATTAGGGCTCAAATAGCATTTAACCCTTTTCCAGACGTTCGTTGTGATAA
The DNA here is from genome assembly GCA_026014725.1 of Candidatus Bathyarchaeota archaeon. Taxonomy (NCBI): domain Archaea; kingdom Thermoproteati; phylum Candidatus Bathyarchaeota; species Candidatus Bathyarchaeota archaeon. Next base: position 132,637 of record JAOZHV010000008.1, read on the forward strand.
TCGATTAAGCTTAAGCGATGCCTGATTGTCACTCAATTTTTCGACACATATTTATCTTGATGCTTCTTTACCTTTGCACGGAGCTAAGAACGTTATGTCTAAAGAAGCACATAAAGTGCCAGTGAAAGATTACGCATTAACAGAAAAAATGACTGTAAACGAGCTTGTTTTGCAAATGGATAAAGCTTGGGGTTTCACGGCAGGCAAGCTTGCCGTAGGCGTCAACATCATGGAAGCCATGATTAACACACGGGGCTGCGTGAAATTTCTCTCGTTCCCCGCGGATATCTGCGCCACAGGCACCCGAGGCGTAATTAAAGAACTCGTTAAACGCAAACTTGTGGACGTTATAATCACAACGTGTGGTACACTTGACCATGATGTAGCCCGTTGCTGGAGAGATTACTACAGGGGTAGCTTTGTCATGAATGATTCTAAACTGCACCGAGAGGGCGTAAACCGCTTAGGCAACGTTCTGGTCCCAAATGACAGCTACGGCACAATCTTGGAGCAAAAAATCCAAGCCATGTTAGCTGACCTCTACAAGGAGGGCAAACGGGAACTGTCGACAAGCGAGCTCTCACGCGAAATTGGTCTGCGTTGCTGCAATGAGAGTTCACTCCTTTACTGGGCAGCAAAAAACAACATCCCAGTTTACATTCCAGGAATAACTGATGGCGCAGTAGGCTACCAACTGTGGTTCTTTAGCCAAGACCACAAGGACTTTAGAATTAACCTGCTCAAAGACGAAGGAGAACTCAACAACATCGTGTTTGATGCAAAAAAAAGCGGAGCCCTCATCGTTGGCGGAGGAATCAGCAAGCACCATACGATTTGGTGGAATCAATTCAAGGATGGCTTAGACTATGTTGTTTACATAAGCACAGCTGATGAGTGGGACGGTAGCCTCAGCGGAGCACGACCAAGAGAAGCGGTTTCTTGGGGAAAAATCAGCGAGAAAGCCAAACGCATAATGATTGAAGGCGACGCAACAATGATTATGCCAATAATGACAAGCGCACTAATACAAAGATTAGGCAAAAAGAAGGCAACTTCTTAAGTCAACCTTTTTTAGGTTTTTTTGCAATTACGCTTGTAAATTCGTTTACGGATAATACTTGAATATTGTTGTGCTTGGCTATTTTGAGAAGATGCTTATCGCCGCTTACTACATAACTTGCTTTACCGCACAGAGCAGTGTTTAACACAACATCATCGTCTGGGTCTTCAAGCACTATTTTAGAACCAGTGTTAATTGCTACAATTGTGGCTTGGCGAACTAATATTGAAAGGTACTTTTTAATTTGATCGGCTGATACATTAAATTTGTCTCTAGAAAGGACATCAGCCAACTCAGCAAGCATCTGAGTGGATAATATCACTTTATGACTTTCCAAAAGATTTTGGACAAGATTTCTCGATTTTCCATTGTTCAAAAAAGCTGATACCAACACGTTAGTGTCGATAACGACTCGAACCATTTTATGCGCCTGTTTTGGTTCGCTTCTCAAGCCTGTAAGCCTGAATCTCTTTTAGGATTTCTTTTTCAGAGACTTTTTTGCCGCCAGTTTGCTTGTCAACTTCGTTAAAAAGGTCTTTCAACTCTCCCTTCAAAGGGGGAACCTTGAGTTTTGTTGCGACAATTTTGTCTCCTTGCCTGTAAATTATGAGCTTTGTTTTAGATGATATTTTCAACTCGTTTCTGAGACGTTGTGGGATTACTATTTGACCTTTTGTCCCGACGATTGCAATTTCAGGTTCAGTCTCTACTTGACCCATTTTTATTCAAAGTATAATTTTCATACTGGCAAATAAGTTTTTCTAAAGTTATTCTGTAACGACAAGTACATCGCTTTAGAGATAAATAAAAGAAAAAGTAAAGGCGATTATTGGACGCCTTTGAATAGCCAGCTCATATCTGGTCCTTTTCGCTTCTCTGGCATACGTTCACTTAGTGCGTGAGCTATGAGTGGCAGTGCGATTGTGGCGTCGCAGTAGCAGACCGCGCGTTTGCCGCTTTCGCTGTTGATTTTGCCCCAGCTAATCGCCTCTTCGAGCGTGCAACCAGATAAGCCCCCCCATTGGGGTGAGTCGGTGGTTATTTGTATGGCGTATTTGTGGGGGTAGTAGTATTCTTGTAGGCTCTTGCGTAAGCCACCCTTTCTGCCCTCCACGCCTTTGTCCTCGGTCATTGGTGAGACTGAAATGGCGATGAGTTGAGTCAGGTCTTTGGGGACGCCTCCGCCAATGTAGACTACGCCAACATCTTTGGTTTTGGTTCCTATGCTGACGAACTGGTCGAATTCTTTTACGCTGTCAAGCACTACGGTGTGTCCTTGATTTTTCGCCATCAGAAATGTTTCGCCATATGCGCTGTCAACCATTGCTGGACTGAAGATTGGTACACCATTGGCTGCGGCAACTGCGGAGATTGCTGGAATGTTTCTTTTGCCTAAGAATTTACCGAGCAGGTACAGGAACTCGGCTGAAGTGTAGTTGTAGTTAGTTTTTAGAGTCATGACGAATTCAGTTACGAGTTCTTCCATTTTGCGGTAATCGGTTTCTTTCCCGAAAACGTCATAGTACCTGTTTACATCTGCTTCCAGCAAGGCTTGGTCATCTACAAGGTGGCTTCCCTGCCAGTAGCCAAAGCCCATGGCGTCCACTATATCTTCTGAAACGTTCGCTCCCGTGGAAACCAGCACGTCGATAAAACGGTTTTCCATAAGCCAATTAATAATCGTCCACTGCCCTGCCGTGCTCATTGAGCCTGCAAAGCCCATGGCAATGGTTAAGTCTTTTTCTTTGAGCATATTCTCCCAAACGTCAACTGCTTCGCCAAGTTTTCTGCCTTGGTAGGCTGTTCTGCTCATTTCTTTTAGAAGCTGTGAGATAGGTTTCTGTTTTGCGACTTTGATTGGTTCAAGTTTCTTTTGAAAGTATGAGTCGTTATTCATTAATGGCACCTCGTTGTATGTTAATAGGCTTGTATATGAAATTTGTTATTGCTAATAAAATAGAAGATATTTTAGGATAGGCATAGAGGGTTAGTCGGTGATTTTTAGCCATACTCTTTTTTTAACAAAAATAAAAGAAGTAAGGCTTGTGATAAATAAAGTGCCAATTAATATGAAATTAGCCAGCGTAACCCACTGCGGATTATAATACATACCAATCGTGATAGCGACAAAAATATAGAAAGACACCGCTCCACAGACGAGTTGAATCAAAGAAATGAATCGACCAGCTTGCAAAACCTTAGCCTTCAACCAATTCAAGGCTGATTCTACGCTTGTGTGTACGTCAGGCAAATCGTCTAAAAGCAAGGTGAAACCGCCCAGAACGAAGAATCTGCCAACGTTAACGGCAACGCTTGTGTTATCCACAAAAAACAAAGTAAGCAAAGACACTGGAGTAAAGAATACAACATAGAACGCGGCGCAAACCAGAACCAGCAAGCCATACAGATAATGGTGAAACAGAAATCTGCCCGTATGCAATGCACGTCCGATTCCTGCACTTGGAAAAATATTAATGGCGGCGGCCGCGATTGCAACCCAAAATAGGGCACCACTGACCAGAAACGGAGAGAACGGTTGCCAATCATGATAATACCAGTAGTAACCTGCGAGGATTCCAATCGTGCAACCAATTGTTAAAAGTGCATTGAAGACTAAAGAAACGCTGAATATTTTCTTGGCAAGAACCCGAAAGCTTACCATGGTGCCCCATTCTTTGTTTTTTAAGTTTCAAGCGTTAAGTGCTTAAAAAATCTACCTCAAATAACAGTAGAAATTACTTCCCGCTTTTTATAGGGGGATAGGGTCTGTTGCAGAGCAACAAACTTCTTTTTTGCGTTTGCAATTATGCGGTGTGGTTTTCTTTTTTGTATTTTAGCTCTGGTGCCGCTAAGGTGATTTTTGTTCCCGAAGCAACAGGGCTAGTTATCCAAACGTTGCCGCCGATGACCACGTTATCGCCTATAACGGCGTCTGGTCCAAGCAGTGTTGCACCTGAATAGATGACGACGTTGTTGCCGATTGTCGGGTGGCGCTTGCGTCCTTTGATGATGTTGCCTTTCTCGTCTTTTGGAAAACTAAGAGCCCCCAAAGTTACGCCTTGGTAAAGTTTGACGTTGTCGCCGATTTCAGCGGTTTCGCCTATAACAACACCCGTACCGTGGTCGATGAAGAAGCTTTTGCCGATTTTTGCGCCTGGGTGAATGTCAATGCCTGTTTGTGAATGCATGTACTCGGTCATTATGCGGGGAATCAGCGGAACACCCCTTAGGTAAAGCTCATGTGCTATCCTATACGTGGCAATTGCTAAAACACATGGGTAACTCAAGATGACTTCTTCTGTGCTTACGGCTGCAGGGTCACCGCTGTAAGCTGCCTTAATGTCTTCACTTAGCATCAAACGTATCTCAGGCAATTTCTCAAGTAACTCTTTAGCCACAACGTTGGCTCGCTTTTGGCACACATCCTGCGGGCACTCGGTGATTTTTCGGCAGATGTATTTGAGGCTCTTCTCAATCTCGCCTGTCAACCTTGCATATACGGATGTCAGTGTGGTGCCTAAACGAAATTTAACGTTAGCTTTTGTGATTTCTGAATCGCCCAAATACCCTGGAAACAGAATCGTGAAAAGGTCCTTTAAAACTTCGATAACAACTTTTTTGGATGGAAGATCTCGTCCTTCAAGGTGGTCCATGCCGCCGAGTTCTCGATAACTGTTCATTACGTCGTCGACTAGGTTAGGTAAGCCTTTTTCCACCCAATCCTCATCCACATGGTCGTGGTTACGCATAAGAGCGTCAAGCATGCGGTCTGGACTCCAGCAATCAACATGCAAGTTTTTATCTTTGCATTCTTGGCATTCTTTAGGTCGAGGCTGGTCTGGTTTTTTGGACATTTCTTTTTCCCTTCCCCTCATTATGAGTGGATGGTAAATATAAGAAAAGCGTCTTTTAGCTGGGCGATTACATGTTTAGTTTATGCTCGGTGTTGGCTCTTGAAACAACGGCGTGCTCAAGTAGCGCTCTCCTGTGTCAGGAAGAACAACCACGATAAGTTTACCTTTGTTTTCTAGACGTTTGGCTACTTCTAGAGCGGCATACGTTGCTGCCCCTGCTGAAATACCGACAAGTAAGCCTTCTTTTTGCGCCAGCTGTCTTGCGGTTTTTAGAGCATCATCATCAGTTACCTTGAAAATTTCATCAACCAAGTCAAGCTTGAGTACGTCAGGTTTGAAGCCTGCTCCGATTCCTTGGATTTTGTGTGGTCCTTTCTGGCCGCCGCTGAGTACAGGTGACGCTGCAGGTTCCACTGCCACAGTTTTGAAAGTGGGTTTTAGTGGTTTTATGTATTCTGCTACGCCTGTTATGGTGCCGCCTGTGCCCACGCCTGCAACGAGGATGTCAACTTTTCCGTCTGTGTCTTCCCAAATTTCAGGTCCCGTGGTTTCCCTGTGGATTTTAGGATTGGCCAAGTTTTTGAATTGTTGGGGCATGAAGCTGTTAGGTGTACTGGCGAGGAGTTCTTCGGCTTTTTTGATGGCGCCTCCCATGCCGTCTGGGCCTGGCGTGAGGACGAGTTGTGCGCCGTAGGCTTTGAGTAGGTTGCGGCGTTCGATGCTCATTGTTTCAGGCATTGTCAGGATGAGTTTGTAGCCTTTGACGGCTATTACCATGGCTAAGCCGATGCCTGTGTTGCCGCTTGTCGGCTCGATTATGGTTGCGCCTGGCTTGAGCAAGCCTTGCTTTTCGGCTTCCACTATCATGCTGTAGCATATGCGGTCTTTGACACTTCCACCGGGGTTTCTGGATTCCAGTTTGCCAACTACGGTGGCATCTATGCCTTGGGTTAGTTTGTTTAATCGTATTAGGGGGGTTTTACCTATTGTATCTAATACGTTATTGTTTATTCGCATTTTTTCACTCTTCTTATTATAACGTTGTTATAATTTATTCCTTTAAAACCTTTACGGTGCCTAGACAAGAAACCTTTGAAAGCATGCGCTTGTTTATTTACAACAAAGGGATGAACAAAGCTTACAAAAATCAATTGTGACTTCCTCAGGGCTAATTTCTTTGTTAGCTAAGCGTTTTGCAGTTTCACTTGCCATCGCCTGAATCTTGGGCACAATGTCGTCAAATTGTTCCATGCCCCTGTTTGCTCTTTTTGAATTTACGTATTGACTTATAGCCGCTTGTGTTGTGCCAAGCCTTTGTGCTGCCTCAACTTGGGTGAGGTTATACGTGTTGATGAGTTCTTTGGCAAGCATGGACCTGAATAGGGGAACCACGTATTTTCCTATGGCTTCGCATCTAGGATTCATTTCGATTCAAAGAGTATAACACGCTTATAGTTATAAAATGGTTTTCCCAAGCCTAAAGCATTCTAAGCAAGTCAGCCTTAGTAATAATGCCCATGACGTTGCCTTTTCTGGAGATAAGCACCGCTGAATACACCTGCAAAAGACTAGATATCAAAGTTAAAGGTGCATCCTCAGCGACCTGCGGAAACGCTTCCTCCATAATATCGCCTACTGGTATGGCTGAAATCTGAGCTAAATCTTTGCCCTCTAAAATCTGGCGTAAGATTGCTTTTTCAGATATGCTGCCGACTGGTTGTTTATCGTCAAAAACTGGAAGCTGAGAGTACCCGTGGCTCTTCATTAGTTCAACGGCTTTAGCGATGGGCTCGTAACGTTGGACACTAACCACTTCGGTTTGAAACATTTTTCCCGCTTCCAACTTGGTTTTAGCTTCTAAACGGTCGAGGACTTCGAAGATTGTTTTCACTTTACTGTAGGATGAGTCAATTTTGCCTGCCTCAAGTTTAGCGATTAAGGATTGGCTTACCCTTGCCATTTTTGCAAGTTCAGCTTGTTTTAGACCCAATCGCCGTCTTTTTTGGGCTATTTCTGTAAGAGCTGGAAGCATGAATTGTATAGGTTTGTTTGGTTAATTATTCTTTTTGGAATAAAAACGGCAAAAACACCTATAACACCGTTATCTTACCCTGTTGTCAACAACAGAAAACAAGAGGCACCAAAAAAATGACAAATCGATTAGAAACAATCGCCGTCCACGCGGGACAAGAAAAACCCGACTCCGCGACAGGCGCAAGGGCTGTTCCAATCTACCAGACAGCCTCATACGTGTTTAAGAACACTGAGCATGCGGCAAACCTTTTCGCGCTCAAAGAATTAGGAAACATTTACACTCGGATGATGAACCCTACCGTTGAGGTTTTCGAGAAACGAGTTGCAGCAATCGAGGGCGGGACTGCGGCATTAGCCGTGGCATCAGGGCAAGCGGCAATTTCATTGGCGTTATTAACGATTACACAAGTTGGTGACGAAATAGTTTCCGCCAACAACCTATACGGCGGCACGTATGAACTCTTCCACTACACCTTCCCCAAGTTTGGCCGAAAAGTAGTCTTCGTTGATTCCTCCAAGCCTGAGGAATTCAAGAAAGCCATAACCCCAAAAACAAAAGCAATCTACGCTGAAACCATCGGCAACCCCAAACTTGACATACCTGACTTCGAAGCCATAGCTAAAATTGCGCACGATGCAGGGATTCCCTTCATAGTCGATAACACAGTCGGTGTCGGCTTAATCGCGCCCATCGAACACGGCGCAGACATAACGGTTCTTTCAGCCACGAAATACATCGGCGGTCACGGCTCAAGCATAGGCGGAGTCATCGTTGACGGCGGCAAGTTCAAATGGAACAACGGCAAATTCCCAGAATTCACCGAACCCGACCCAAGCTACCACGGCATAAAATACTGGGAAGCCTTCGGCAACTTTCCAGGACTTGGCAATGTTGCTTTTGCATTCAAAGCTCGAGTGCAACTTCTACGAGATGTGGGACCAGCCTTAAGCCCCTTCAATGCTTTTCTATTCATACAGGGACTGGAAACTCTTCCGCTTAGGCAGAGAAAGCACTCAGAGAACGCGCTGAAAGTCGCTAGCTTTCTAAAACAGCACCCGCTGGTTACTTGGGTAAACTATCCTGGATTAGAAGACCATCAAAGCTACAAGATTGCAGAGAAATATCTCAAAGGTAACTACGGCGGTATCGTCGGCTTCGGAATAAAGGGCGGCTTAAAAAACGGCAAACGTCTCATCGAATCCGTCAAACTCTTCTCGCACTTAGCCAACATCGGAGATACAAAAAGCCTAATCATTCACCCAGCATCAACCACGCATCAGCAGTTGACACCGCAAGAGCAGGTAGCCACAGGCGTAACTGAAGACTACATTCGGCTGTCAGTAGGTATCGAAGATGCGGAAGATATCATCGAAGACCTCGACCAAGCGCTAAAAGCAGCGGTTAAACCCTAAACAACTTTTTGGAGGCAACAAAACTAACCACAAAAATAGAAAACACGCAAATTCAACATTACACTTTCGCTTATCCACCTGACGAGTTAACCTTAGAATCAGGCGAACAACTAGGCCCAATCACGCTTGCATACGAAACCTACGGCGAACTAAACGCAGACAAATCTAACGCTATCCTCGTTTTGCACGCGCTAAGTGGTGACGCCCATGCGGCAAGCGAAGGCGGATGGTGGAGCAACTTAATCGGCGAAGGCAAAGCCATCGATACCAACAAGTACTTTGTCATGTGCAGTAATGTGCTAGGCGGTTGTAAGGGTTCCACAGGTCCCTCTTCTATCAACCCAGAAACTGGCAAACCTTACGGAATTGATTTTCCCTTAATCACAATCGGAGATATCGTGAATGCACAACGCCGCCTAATTGACCACTTGGACATCAAGAAGCTCTTTGCAGTCATCGGCGGTTCCATGGGAGGCATGCAAGTTTTGCAATGGATGGTTTCTTACCCGAATAGGATTCGCTCAGCCATTCCGATTGCCACAGCAATGAAGCACACGCCCCAGCAAATCGCATTCAATGAGGTTGGGCGGCAAGCGGTTATGGCTGATCCTGACTGGCGAAGCGGCAACTACTATGACCGTAGCATCCCAGCCAAAGGCTTAGCGATTGCAAGAATGATAGGCCATATTACGTATATGAGCGATGTTTCGATGGCTGAGAAATTCGGGCGCAAATTCCGCTCAGACAGGGCGCCGTTCAAGTTCGGTGCAGATTTCGAGGTAGAGGGTTACTTGCGTTATCGTGGTGATAACTTTGTTAAGCGTTTCGATGCAAACAGTTACCTCTACATAACAAAAGCCATAGACTACTTCAATATCCTAAACGGTCACAGCCTAAACAGCATCTTTAGGGGTTTACGAGCAAAGGTGATGGTGGTTGCTTTCAAGTCGGATTGGCTTTACCCAGCTTATCAATCGCAAGAAATCGTGAAAGCATGCAAGCTGGCAGGTGTTGATGCAAGCTACTGTGAAATAAACTCCACATATGGTCACGATGCGTTCCTATTAGAGACAGAACAGGAAGGTCAACTTATCCAAAGTTTCCTAAAAAGCGTTAATAATGGAAAACAGCAAGGAGATGAAAGTGCATGAAGGTTGAATACGAAAAATTTGCTGAATGGATTCCAAACGGTGCTTCAGTGCTGGACCTATGTTGCGGCGATGGAGACCTCTTAGCTTTCCTTATCCGCCAAAAACAAGTGCGGGCGCAAGGCGTAGAACTAAGCGAGCAAGCCATCCTTCGCTGTGTTGCGGAGGGTTTGAGCGTGTTTCAACAGGACGTTGACACGGGGCTCTCCGAGTACGCTGATAACTCTTTTGATTATGTTATTTTAAACCAGACGCTCCAACAGGTCAAAAAGCCCGATTTTGCCCTCCAAGAAGCCCTCCGCGTCGGAAAGAAAACCATTGTGGGCATCCCCAACTTTGCACACTACAAAGCCCGAGCAAGCATTTTCTTTTGGGGGCGAGTTCCGGTCACGGCGGCGTTGCCGTTTGAGTGGTATGACACACCGAACCTTCATTTCCTGAGTCTTACCGACTTTGTGGACTATTGCAAAAAGAAAGACATAACAATCGAGGGCTCATTCTTTAAGACCGATAATCGGCAAGTCAAGTTTTTGCCAAATTTGCTTGCGGAATTCGGCTACTTTTTACTAACCAAAAACAGCCCTTAAGTGCTTGTTTAAAAGTTGACCGTGAAATTTTTTATGGTAAAGCCTTTAAATGGGCTACATGTTTCTATATTTCCGCGCACGCCGAGCGGAGGTCGCCCAGCATGGCCAAAGGCGTAGGACTGAGGCTCCTATCCCGCAGGGGTTCGTGGGTTCAAATCCCACCCTCCGCACCAGTGCTTTGTTTTTCTGGTAGTTGTTATGTGTGACCCTCTTCCCATTTACAACAACAGTGGCGGGTTGTTTGAATGGTTGTGTTTTGGTTTTTGGGTTTGGTTTGAGCTTTGGGTTGATTGTGTGCGTTTTACATTCAGCAGGGCGGAAAACTATGCGTTTTTCTTTTGTTTTCTGAGGCGCTCTGCTTGGTGATGGTTATAGCGAATAGCTGTTGCCAACGCTGTTCCAAACAAAAGCCTTGGGCAATGCTTCTGCGATGGCAAACATGCCTCTCCACCCAGTACAATGCATCGGCGCAACAAGTTCAGGACTTATTTTTTGGAACTCTTTAACTGTTGGCTCGATTGCTTTTGCGTTTTCTTTGCCGGCAAGGTGAAAACCGCCCATAACCGCATAAACATCGCTGACACCTGTGATTTTTTGGGCGTACCTTACTGTGTTAATTATTCCTGCATGCGCACAACCAGAAAGAACGACTAAGCCTTTTCCTCTAACATTAACTATTATTGCACGGTCATCTAGAATCAACGGGTCTGGTTGCCAAGCACCGTTTCTTAAAACTCTGTGCCGCAGTGGACCTTTTTCAAAGCTTGTCTCTCGCGGAATCTCGCCTGTTACACATACTTTATCGTGAGCTATCAAAGAGGGTTGTTTTGTGCTGATGATGTGTGCTGGGCTGAGTTCTGTTCTTGTTGGGAATTCTGAGTATTTTCTAATTGACCCGTCAGAGGTTTCACTTCCCCTGATTTCAAACATGTTATCGTGGACAATTATTGGCAGCCCGTTTTTGCCCACGGCTTTGACGATTGATAATAATCCTCCGAAATGGTCATAGTGCCCGTGAGATAAGACAATACACTCAGCTTCTTTTAGGTTAAGTCCCATTCGCCTTGCGTTTTCAACGGCAACGTCAGGGCTCCCTCCGGTGTCAAACAAGATAGTTTCTGATTTTGCTCCGCAGAAAACTCGGATAAGCATTGAGAAACCATGTTCAGCAAGCGGAAATTGCTTGTGCACATTTAGCCCTTCTTGGCCGTGGCGTTCTTTTGCCCATTGCCCAAAAGGCTTAACCTGCTTATGAGTTATAGTTGATAGAAAGTCGACACAGTTATCCACTAAACTGATTACTTCTACGCCGTCAATTTCTTTGGGTACGCCGCCGTTTTGCTTGATTTCTCTCAAGTTTTTTCCTCCTTATAGAGAGCCTTTGTATTGGCTTGTGGTTGGGCATCCTACGCATTTTTGAGTTTCAAATCGGTTGCACGGGTCACATTCAACGTTGCAAGGCGTGACTTTTTTTTCTTTGTGGGCTAGGTTTTCTCTTATCTGAAGGAACGGTGAAAAGTATGTTTCGCTCACGGGATAAAACTCTGAGCGGCGAATACCCCTACTGCATCGAAGGGAACATTTCTCCATGGATATGCTCTCTAGGGTTTCTTGAGTTTCCGCAATGACAAGCGCTATTAGATTGTAACCGCCCACTGTCTTGAAAATCTGAACCACTCTAGGACACTGTTCAAATCTGTTGAGTAGTTCCTGCATTGCCTCAGCGCTTTCCATTTCAAGCATAACTATCGCAGGGTGAAGTTTAAGGGCGCCGGGGTTTACTAAAGCAGAGACTTTGATGACTCCTTTTTTTATGAGTCGTTCTAGTCTTTTCTTTGTTCCCATGCTTGTGAAGCCTGTGATTTTTGCTAAATCTTCAAGGGTTGTTCTTCCGTCAGCTTGAAGTTGGCTGATTATTTTTCGGTCAACATCATCCATTATTTCACATTCTTTAGTTTACTTTCTAAACATAAAGTATTAATATGGTTTACGGATTAAACAATGCGCAATAATACAGAAAGGTGATATTATGACAAAAATAGTTGCAATCCCAGTTGAAGATGCCTCTGGTTTAGAGGCAAAAGTGGCACAGCATTTTGGTCAAGCACCTTACTTTGCCTCAGTAAAATTAAACGAGCAAGGGCAAATTGTAAACGTTGAAAGCCATAGAAACACTGGTGAACACATGGGAGGAACAGGGCATCCGCACGAGAACCTGCTATCTCTTAAACCAAATGTAATAATTGCGTACGCAATGGGTCCTGGCGGCCTGGCAAGTTTCAAAAACGCAGGAACTATGGTGCTTAAAGCGGAGGGAAAAACGGTCAAAGAAGTGATTGATAATTTCAATAGTGGTAAACTGCAAGAGTTGACTGGTGGTTGTCCACATGCGCATGAGCATCATCACTCACATTAAATAGAAGAGACCTGGTTTGAAGTAATTGGGTTTCAAGAAATGAAAACTGCGTTGATAATCTACTGGTCAAAAACAGGTAACACAGAGAAAGTTGCCAACGCCATAAAGCAAGGCTTAGAAGAAGCAAACCTGCAAGTAACGGTCAAGAAACCTGAGGAAGCAGAGGCGCTGGATTACTTTGATTACGATTTAGTCTGCGTAGGTTGTCCCTCGTATTCTTGGCATCCGCCTGAACCGATGACTAATTTTCTGAAGAAAAAATTTGCTGAGTACCGAGCAAACGGAAAAATCAAGCCTTCAGCCCCAAAGGTTCAGGGAAAGAACGCTTTAGTCTTCGTGACTTATTCAGGACCGCATACAGGAATCGATGAGGCGACCCCCGTTGGCAAGGACATACGGCAATATTTTGAACACATAGGCTTTACTGTCCTTGACGAATGGTATGTTCTAAGCGAATTTCACGGCTCACTAGAGAACAGCACTTTAGGCAGATTAGGCGATATAAGGGGCAAACCAACTGCTGAGCAATTGCAAGTTATCAAAGATGATTCAAGACGTATCGGCAAAATCATCTAAACACACCACAGACAATATATGCGAGCTTTTGCTAAAGAAAACAGCAATAACGCTTTGAGGTTTAATTGATATGAAGATTCTTGTTACGATTGGTCGTGGTGGAACAGGAAAATCAAGCTTCACCGCTCTCATGGCAAAATGCTTCATTGAAGCTGGACACGCACCTTTACTTTTAGTTGACGCTGACCCAGACCAGAACCTAGCCGAAATGCTTGGAATAGACCTCAAAGAAGCAGGAAAATCCACCATCGCCGAACTTCTAGTTAGCACATTTATCGAGCAAGGCGGAACCACTGTGGGTGTTCCCCCCACCCAACGCATCGAAAGCCGCATTTGGGAAAAAGGACTCTACGAAAGCACAAACTTTGACTTTCTTGCAGTCGGCACCAAATGGGTTGAAGGTTGCTACTGCATGCCAAACTCCGCTCTCAAAGGGGCGCTAGAATCGTTAACTAAAAACTACAAGTACATTCTTGTTGACTCGCCAGCTGGGCTTGAGAATCTTAATCGAAGAATCACCTCAAATGTTGATGATGTTTTTGATATTCTCGACCACTCGAAAAAGTCAATGGATCATGTCAAGAGAGCTTACAAAATAGCTAAAGAAGTTGACATGAAATTCAAGAATTTTTACTTAATAGGCGGCTACCGTTTTCCAGCAGAACTCGGCAAAACAGCTGAGGCAGAATTGAAATTCAAGTATTTGGGCAAAATCGCCGCGGATGAGCAGTTGGATGATTATGTTTTGTCTGGAAAGTCCCTGCTTGACTTGCCAAAAGATAACCAAGCGTACCTTTCAGTGCAAAAAATCCTCAAAACTCTAGGCTATTTGTAGGCACACCTTTTTACATTATTTTTGGGAAAGCTTGCATTTCTATAGATAGAACGTGACTTTTGCCTAGAAAATCTGGAAAGGTTTAAAAAGATTGTAATGTAGCCTAGAGATAAACCTTTACAGAGGTTTTCCGATTTGACTACTAAAAACGTCCACGTAAAAGTTGATGAAATGAAGACCAACGCTGGTCTCATAAAAAATCTTGAATTATCCATAGGCAAAGTTATCAAAGACAATTATACTGAGCCAATGGGTCCAACCCCGAAGCCCTCCATAACCACCCTGCGAGATTGGGACATGAAACTCCTCAACAAGTACAAGCCCTTCTACATGCCCGACTGCGACTCTTGCTGTCTGTGTACTTTTGGAAAATGTGATTTGACAGCTGGAAAACGCGGAGCATGCGGCTTAGACATAGCAGCCCAATCTTCACGTATTGTTATGATTGCTTGCGCAATTGGAGCAGCATGCCACACAGCACACTCACGTCACCTAGTAAACCACTTAATTGAAAAATATGGCCGCAGATACCCCTTAGACGTCGGCGGTCTAAACGTGAAGGTTGAAGCACCAGTTAGTCGCCTTGTCACTGGTGTAAAGCCTGAAACACTCGGCGACTTGGATGATATTTTAACATATACAGAAGAAGAAATTACCCAGATTCTTGCAACTGCACACACAGGTCAAGAAGCCAGCCCATTAGACTTTGAATCCAAAGCATTCCACATCGGTATGGTTGACCACGTAGGCATGGAAGTAGGAGACATCGCGCAAATTTCCGTTTTTGGCTATCCAAAAGCAGACCCTGAAGCACCACTAGTTAAACTCGGCATCGGCAGCGTAGACCGAACAAAACCAGTTATCATGTGCATCGGTCACAACGTTGTTCCATCCGTTGGCATAATCGACTACGCAAAAGATACTAAAGTCGACGAGAAAATCGAAGTAGTCGGCTTATGTTGCACCGCTCATGACATGACACGATATTACAATCGTGCCAGAGTTGTCGGTCCAATCAGCTGGGAGCTAAGGTTTATCCGCGCTGGTCTGGCCGACGTGATAGTGTTAGATGAGCAATGTATCCGAACAGATGTTGCTGATGAAGCGGCAAAAGTTAATGCTCCAGTAATTGCGGCGTCAGAAAAGAACTGTGTCGGTTTTAAGAACCGTACAAATGACCCAGCAGACGAAATAGTTAATGACCTCGTAAGCGGCAAAGTCAAAGGCGTGCTAATTCTTGACCCAGAAAAAGTCGGCGAAGTCGCAGTCCGCGTAGCACAAAAAGTTGCTCCTATCCGCAAGAGAAAGAATGTTCTCCCAAGCATAGAGGAACTCATACAAATCGCAAAGACCTGCACGCAATGCAAGCAATGTCAACGCAACTGTCCACAGGACTACGCCATTCCAGCAGCCATGAAAGCGGCAGCAGCAGGTGACTTATCACTTTTAACCGACCTCTACGAGATGTGTATCGGGTGCGGAAGATGCGAAGAAGCATGCCCACAGAAAATCATGATACACAGCCTCATCGTTAAAGCAGGCGAAAAATCCATGGAATGCGAAGACAACCTGTGCCGCTCTGGCAGAGGCGCAGTCTCAGACGTTGAAATCCGCAATGTCGGTAGCCCAATCGTTCTCGGAGAAATTCCAGGCATCGTCGCCATAGTCGGTTGCAGTAACTATCCAAAAGGCGGCAAAGATGTCTACGACATCGCCCGCGAATTCGCCCTTAGACGATACATCGTTGCGCTCTCAGGTTGCTCAGCCATGTCCGCTGGCAGCTACCGCAACAGCGAAGGCAAAACCCTCTATGAAGAATTCCCAGGCGAATTCACCGCTGGAGGAGTCCTCAATGTCGGCTCATGCGTTGCAAACAGCCACATTGCAGGTGCAGCCATCAAAGTAGCAAACATCTTTGCAAAGCGTCCACTCAGAGGTAATTACGAAGAAATTGCAGACTACATCCACAACCGCCTTGGCGCAGTCGGCTTGGCTTGGGGTGCATACTCACAGAAAGCCGCCGCAATCGGCGCAGGATTCTGGCGCTTAGGCATACCCGTTCTCGTCGGTCCACACGGCAGCAAATATCGTCGCATGCTCCTTGGCAGAAAAGAAGACCCATCAAACTGGGAAGTTCTCGATGCACGTACAGGTAACAAAGTTAACGTTGGTCCAGCACCAGAACACCTTTTTAACGTAGTCGAAACCAAAGAAGAATGTATGGTTGCCATCGCAAAACTCTGCATCAGACCAAACGACACTTGGAAAGGACGCAGCATAAAACTAAGCCACTACGTAGACCTGAGCAAACGCTACTTAGGCGTCATGCCAAATGACCTGCACCTGTACGTGAGAACAATGGCTGATGTCCCAATGACTATGAAAGACGAATTCGTCAAGATACTGGAAGCAAACAACTGGAAAGAAACAGTAATTCCGGACCCGACCCTGCTTCCAAGAATGGTCCGAACAATGAAGGAGTGATATGACATGTCTTGTGAACCATGGCAATGTGCAGAAATAGCCACATCTAAAAAAGCAAACCCAATCCAAAAACCCGAGATAGCTGTAGCAATGATTAAAAAAGCTTCCCGCCCTCTCCTTATTGTGGGAAGCAACGTTACTGAACGTTGGATGGAAGGCAAACAAGCAATCGAATACATCATCGATTTGGCAAAGGCATCTAAAGTTCCAGTTGTCGCAACAGCTCACATGGTCGGCGAATTCCTCAAACGCGGATACGAACCAGCAGCATTCATGAATGCAATGGAAATCGGTCAACGCGTCGGTGACCCCTCATGGCAGGGGGTTGACGGTAAAGGTCACCCAGACCTTGTTATGATGGTTGGCATGCCCTATTACATGCAAGCGCTAATCCTTGCAGGGCTCAAACACTTTGCACCAGACCTCAAAACCATGACGCTTGACAACCTGTTTCATGTGCATGCAAGCTGGTCTTTCCCAAATGCCACACTTGAAGAGTGGGCAAACAATCTCAAAGTCATGACTTCAAAATTTGAAGGAGGACAATAAAAAATGTCAATGTTTAAAGATATCCCAGTTGAAGTTGGCGTAATCTTCGAAGGCGAACGCATCAGAAGAAACGACATGCAAGTAGAACTCGGCGGTCCAACAGTCAAAGAAAAGTTTGAACTCGCCAAAGTAAAACCCATGAACGAAATCGAAGACGGAAAAATCACCATAATTGGTCCAGACATTAAGGACATGAAAGAAGGCGGCGCTTACCCCCTCGGTATCCTCGTTGAAGCGGCAGGCGAAAAGCTTGACCAAGGACTCGAAGGAGTCATTGAAAGACGCATCCACGGCTACCTAAACTACATTGAGGGCTTTATGCACCTAAACCAACGCTATGACATCTGGATACGCTTGGGCAAAAAATCATTCCAAAAAGGATTAAACAGTTTTGAACCAATCGGCAAAGTACTCTACCGCCTATTCAAAACCGAATTACCAATCATCGAAAAAGTACAAATCACCTTCATAACCGACCCCGCAAAACTATCTGAACTCTACCCTGAAGCAGTACAAGCATACGAAGCACGCGATGCAAAAGCCAGAGGCCTCAAAGACGACGAAGTTGACAAATTCTACGGCTGTGCACTGTGCCAATCATTCGCACCAAGCCACGTCTGCGTCATCACACCACAACGATACAGCAACTGCGGAGCCATCAGCTGGTTTGACGGAAAAGCCTCAGCAAGTATAGACCCCAAAGGTCCAGTGTTTGCAATTGAACGCGGAGAACTCATAAACGCAGAAAAAGGCGAATTCAGCGGCGTTAACGAAATGGCAAAGAAACGCAGCATGGGCGAAGTCACCAAAGTCTGGCTCTACACAGCGTTTGATCACCCGCACACCTCCTGCGGATGCTTCGAAGCAGTAGCCTTCTACATCCCAGAAGTTGATGGATTAGGCGTAGTTCACAGAAGCTTCAAAGGCCAAACTGTAAACGGTCTACCCTTCAGCACACTAGCAGACTCAGCAGCAGGCGGACGACAGATCGACGGATTCCACGGAATGAGTATCGAATACATGCGAAGCAAGAAATTCTTCGCTGCAGACGGCGGATGGAACCGAGTTGTTTGGGTACCTAAAGAAGTCAAAGAAAAAGTCAAAGACTTCATCCCAGCAGAACTCGTTGACAAAGTAGCAACAGAAGAAGATGCGAAAACCGTGGATGAACTCAAAGCTTTCCTAAAGGCAAAGAATCACCCAGTTGTAGCAAGATGGACAGCAGAAGAGGCACCAGCAGAACAAGCTGAAGCAGTCCAAGTCACAGAAGAAGCAGCAGGCACCATGATGCCAGTTGCAACAGCTGGAACGTTGCCAATAATGGCTGGCGGATTCAAAATCATACTCAAAGACGCAAAAATCTACGCTAACAAAGTCATAATTCAAACCCTTGAAAAAGACAAACGGTGATTTTTTTGACTCACCATGACAAAGACAAAAAGAAAGACGATGAGGGGCTACAGCTAAGCAACGAGCTGATGGAAGCGCTCGCAAGATTCAAGAAAATCGAGCTTGAAGATTTCGAGATGGATGTCAAAGACTTAGAAATCATCTTTGAGCCCGGCATGGCAGGGCAAATCATGCCTAAACTCAAGCTTCCAGCAGCAGTAGCAGGCGGCAAACCCGTCAGCATGTTGCAAGCAGCTTTCCTGCCTCCAATCGAAACCTACCCCAACGCAATTACTGAAGTAAAACTTGGCGCAACCAAAAAAGAAGGCGGCACACGAGGGCGCACTCTAACCATAGGCGGAGAAGTTTCTCCCGCTTTCTACACTTTTGAAAAACCACTAACCCACAAACCAGTAGTCACCCTTGACGTTTTCGACATGGAAGTCCCATTAAGCAAAGCCGTTAAAATGCACGTTAAAGACGTGGTTGGCGACCCAGCAGCATGGGCAAAACTCGCAGTTGAAAAATTCGGCGCAGACATGGTTACAGTTCACTTAATCAGCATTGACCCCTTACTCAAAGATGCTAAGCCACAAGAAGCAGTCAAAACCGTGGAGAAAATTCTGCAAGCCGTTGACGTACCGCTCGTAATTGGCGGATGCGGTGACCCAGTTAAAGACGCAGATGTTTTCGAAGCAATCTGTGAAGCTTTCCCAGGCGAACGTTTCCTTATCAGTTCAGTTACACGTGACATGGATGTTGAACGCTGTGCTAAATTCATCAAAAAAGCAGGACACGCAGTGCTATCCTTTACTCCGATGGACCTGAACTTGGCACGTGAACTAAACAGGCGCCTATACGATTACCTCGGCAGGGAAGACATCGTTATGGACTTAACCACTGCAGCATTAGGCTACGGCTTAGACTACGCATTCACAAACATGGAACGCGCACGCTTAGGTGGCTTAATGGGCGACCTAGAATTGGCACACCCCATGTCTTCAGGCACAACGAACGCTTGGGCGGCCCGTGAAGCTTGGCTGAAAATGTCCGCTGAATGGGAACCACGCGAACTCAGAGGCCCACTTTGGGAAGTAACCACAGCCCTAACGCTTCTGCTTGCTGGCGTTGACTTATTCATGATGATGCACCCTGCAGCCGTCAAGACCCTAAAAGACGTAACTAACTACTTGACAAGCGGCAAAAAGGCTGACCCAGCCAAATATGCTGATTGGCTTAAGGTAAAAGCATAAAGGAGCATGGAAAAGAGATGAGCGAGAAAAAGAAAGCTGGACTAAAAGAACTAAGCCCCATAGACATCTACAAGCTTCTTCCAAAAATTAACTGTAAAGAATGCGGCGTAGACAACTGCATGGCTTTTGCCGCAAAAATTGTCAACCGCGAAATGACTGTTGACCAATGTCCGCCGCTTCTCAAAAAAGAAAATGAGAAATCATACGCTAAACTAAAAGAACTCTTAAAGCCAGCCGTCAAAGAAGTCATCGTCGGTGTTGGTGACAAAGCAAAGAAACTCGGCGGCAAACTTGTCATGTACCGCCACGAATTCACTTACACGAACCCCACAGCCATAGCAATCGATGTAAACGATGAAATGACAGAACAAGAAATTGTCTCCCGAGTACAAAAAACAGAGAACTTTAGCTTCGAATACATCGGCAACACACTAAAACTCGATATGGTAGCGGTAAGATGCACTTCAGAAGACGCTGACAAATTCAAGGCAGCCGTAAAGAAAGTTTCAGAAACAACCACCCTGCCAATGATATTGTGCACCACAAGCCCAGTAATTGCTGAAGCAGGCTTAATGGCAGCACCAAAAGCAAGACCACTCCTCTACGCAGCCAACACAACCAACTGGAAAGACATGGCAGAACTAGCCCTAATGTACAACTGCCCACTAGTTGCTTCTGCACCAAACGACCTAAACGCGCTTGTGTCTTTGGCAAAAACCCTGATGGCTTACGGCGTCTCAGACATCGTTTTAGACCCAGGCACATTCGTAGGCGACGGCTTGAGCGACACAATCAACAACTTTACTATGTTACGTCGAGCAGCCACAAAAGGCGGCGAAGAACTCGCAGGCTTACCCCTGATGGGTGTCCCGATGGTTGCTTGGGTAGACAAAGGCGACACAGCAGACGACCTCATAAAATGGCGAGAAGCCTACATCGCTTCAATGCTTGTAGTCCGATATGCTGACGTGCTTGTCATGCATAGTGACAGCGGATGGTCCCTGCTTCCTACAACCGTGCTTCGCCAAAACATCTACACTGATCCACGCAAACCAGTCGCAGTCGCACCAGGACTCAAGGTGTTCGGAACTCCGGATGAGAATTCACCAGTGTTCTTCACATCAAACTTTGCCCTGACCTACTATACAGTCGCCTCAGACATTGAAAGCAACAAACTAAACGCCTACCTAATTGTCGTCGAAACAGAAGGCTCAGCCATCGACAGCGGAGTCGCAGGACGCAAACTCACAGCTGAACGCGTAGCAGACGCAATCAAACAAAGCGGCATCGAAAGCAAAGTTAAGCACCGCAAAATCATCATCCCAGGCAAAGCTTCACGCATCAGCGGCGAAATCGAAGAACTCAGCGGTTGGAAAGTCCAAGTTGGACCACGCGACAGCAGCGAGATACCAAAGTATATCATAGAGAAATGGCAACCATAAATTAACCTCTTTCTTTTTTGTAAGCCTTTTATCGTTTTTGTTGCTAACAGTTTTTTTGTATAAAGCAAAAGCAGCGCTATGGTGTATAAGCGATAACTTGCCGTTCCCTTTTACTTACGGGGTGTAAGTTACTTACGGAATGTTAAGTTCGATGTTTTCCATGCCCCTATAAATTCTCAAACCCTTTTTAGGGCAGGATGCAGAAGGCCTGAACACTTCTTCGTTTTAAGAGCTAATTAGAGCCCTCCCCCTTTTTTCATCCTTTTCAAGCATATTTATGTTAAATCATCATGCTTTTTAATTAAATATGTACTAAAAGCTGATAAAGCAGTGTTTTCACTACATCAACATTGAGGTTTGAGAAGGGACCAATATAGGCTGCGGTATCTTTGGCGCAATAAACTTTGAACAACAACCTGTCTTTCCATATATTTACTGGGGGTTACGTGCTCAAAACCACCGAGGGCACCAATCACACGGCTTCCTCACATACAACAACAAACAATTCTTTGTTGAAAAAAAATTGGACCTAGTTCCACGACTAAAAAGCAAAGCCATACAGGAATGGTTCGCGCGTCTACCAGGCTCAATCGGAATCGGCAACGTCAGGTACACAACCTCAGGCAAATGCGACGACACATCCATACTGCAGGGAACTCAGCCAGTCACTGCCTCCTCAGACGGCATAAAACTCGCGCTCTCCTTCAACGGCAACATCGTCAACACTTTGCCGCTGAAAAAAGAAATGACCCAAAACTTCCCAGACTTCCTCTACAACTGCGACTCCGACATTGTGTGCCACAAAATGTTGCTCGCCTTAAAACAGGGCAAAGACTTAGCTTCTGCTGCACGCATAGTGATGGAAAGTTTAGACGGAGCTTTTTCAGTAACAGGCATAACAGGCGACGATGAATTTTTTGCTTTCAAAGACGCCCATGGAATAAAACCCCTCTGTGCTGGGCATGACCCGCAGGGGGCAACCTACGCTTTCTCCTCTGAAACCGTGAGCCTTGACATGAATGGGTTTGAGCGCGACTTCGAGCTCAAGCCAGGCGAACTCGTAACTGTTTCGCAAGACGGTTTCAAACGTATTCAAATCATCGAAAATCCCCGCGAAGCTTTTTGTGCTTTTGAATACGCTTATTTTGCCCGACCTGACTCAAGATTTAACGGTAAGTACGTTTATGAAATTCGAGAAGATTATGGACGAAATCTAGTCAAAGAGTACCCTGACGTGGTCAAGGAATGTGACATAATTTTATCGGTTCCTGAGACTGGGGATGACCCAGCCATGGGGGTACACGAAGCATCGGGTTTACGGTGGGAACGCGCCTCCCGGCGTCACCGTTACGTAACAGAACGAGCTTTCATACTGTTAAACATGGAGCGCTACTCTACTATTGATAAGAAAATTAACATTTTAGGCTCCAAAGTAAAAGGCAAAAACGTCATAGTGACTGAGGATAGCGTTGTCCGTGGAGACACAACAAAAGTTATAATCGAAAAGATGCGCAAGGCAGGTGCCAAAAAAGTCTACCTATTCGTCACTTTCCCTCGCATCATCGGACCATGCTTCTATGGTATTGACATGTCTACTTACGGGCAGCTTGTCGGCTCAAAACATTCGCCTGAAGAAATCGCCGAAATTATTGGTGCAGACGGCGTTTGTTATCAATCTGTCGAAGGGCTGGTTAGTGCTTCAGGTCAAACAAAAGACCAGCTTTGCTTAGCTTGCGTTACAGGTGAGTACCCGACGCCGTGTGCTCAAAAAATGGCTGACGCCATGAAGAAACGGTTCCTTGACGGCTATGAAGAAACAACCCGAATATACGAGTCCGAAGACGTTCAGCCGTAATTGCTATTAAGAGTTCCCTCACAAATAGTCTTTCAGTACAGGGTGTATCTTGGGATGGAAAAGATAGGTGTACTGCTGGTTTCTTACGGTGCAAGAGAAGTCGCCATGGCTGATGCACTTTTGAGAAGCAAAAACTATCAAGTTGAACTTTACGTCGCCGACAAGCAATGCAACCCTTTCAACGCAAAACACGCAACCAAACACTTTGTCACTCCAAGCCTAGACGTGACGGAAATTTGCAAGTTCGCAGAGCAAAATAAGGATAAACTTGATTTTGTCTTGGTCGGTTCAGAGAAACCTATCATCGAGGGCATCCGAGATTTAATCGAAAAAAAAGTTGGCATACCCGTTATCTGTCCAAAGAAAGAGTACGCCATCGAAGAGAGCAAGGTTGCCCAGCGCGTGCTTTTCGAAGAGATTGCGCCTGAAGCAAACCCGCGCTTCAAAGTTTTTCGTCCAGAAGATTACAAAACAGAAGCCGATGTAAAGGCGGCAGTTTATAAGTGGCTTGATGAGTTGGATAATCAAGCTGTGGTAAAGCCAGATAAGCCTGCTTTGGGAAAGGGTGTTGGGGTTTGGGGCGACCACTTCTCTACTCGTGAGCAACTCTTTGAACACTTCCTCTCCAACTTCAAATACAGCTCCGTAATCATAGAAGAAAAAATCGATGGTGAAGAGTCAAGTTGCATGGGCTTTTGCGATGGTAAACACTTCATCCCGCTTCCTGACACACGCGATTACAAACGCGCTTTTGTTGGCGATAAAGGACCCAACACTGGCGGCATGGGCTCCTATAAGGATGCCGTTGATTGGTTGCCTTTTTTGACTGAGTCAGACCGCGAGCGGGAACTTGCGTTGGTTGATAAGGTTTTCAAGGGTTGGAAAGCTAAAATCACTGACGATTCGGCTCTTCGTGGAGTTCCACTTTATCTCGCGTTTATGCACACTGGCAGGGGTATCAAGATTCTGGAAATTAACAGTAGACCCGGCGACCCAGAAATCATAAACCTTCTCCCACTCATAAAGGATGACTTTGTTGATGTGTGCCTCGATATGGTGGAGGGAATCTTGACTAAGGTTCGGCTGGATAAGTTTGCTACGGTTTTGACCTACAAGGTTCCGCCCGACTACGGTGGCTATGCTGATGTTCACCCAAAACTGGTTAACAAAGCCCATGTTAACACGCCTGTTGACCTCACTAAAGCAGAAGCATTAACTAAAAAATACGGAAGCAGAATCCGCATCTATCCGGGCTCTATGGAAATAAGAGATGGTAAGAACTATGCGCTCAAATCTCGAGCCGTCGGCGTCCTCGGTATTGGTGAAACGATTGAGGCGGCGCGTCAAATTAGTCAGGAAGGCGCTAAAGCCATTAAAGGCGGCGCTCTGTGGTATCGGACTGATGTTGCTGCAAAACATCATATAGCTAAAAGTATTAGTCATATGGAGAATTTAAGATGCAAAGCGTAAAGAAAATAGTTATTTCCGACTGTGAAGGGCCAATCTCAAAAAATGACAACGCGTATGAACTCTCAGTGCACTTCATCCCCAATGGAGACAAGTTGTTTGCTAACATAAGCAAGTATGATGATGTGTTGGCGGATGTTTTTCATAAACCCAACTATTCTGCGGGCAGTACTCTGCGCATGATTTTGCCTTTCTTTAAAGCGTATGATGTGACAGATAAGCAAATGGAAGATTTTTCTGCCCAAAACATTCTCTTAATCCCTAACACTCCAGTTACTCTTAATTATATACGGGCTAATGCTGAAGTCTTTATCGTTAGTACCAGCTACGAGCATTATATCAAGGCGCTCTGTAAGGCGCTCAACTTCCCGTATGAAAACACTTACTGCACAAAAGTAAGTCTAGACAAGTATGATGTAAGTCAAGAAGAGAAGGCGCGCCTCAAAGAGATAGCTCAAGAAATCGCAAAAATGCGTTTAATCGACATTCCCTCAGATGCGTTTGCGATGGCAGATTTCTCACAAGCAGATCAAGATGCAATTCGGCGTTTGGACGACATCTTTTGGAATGAAATTCCGAAAATGAGCGTTGGCAAACTACTTACTGATGTGGTTACTGTTGGCGGCGAACAAAAGGCTGAGGCGGTGCGTAACGCTGTAAAACGTTTAGGCACACGTATGTCTAATGTGATGTATGTTGGTGACAGCATAACTGACGTGGAAGCCTTCAAACTTGTCCGTGAAAGCGGCGGTTTAGCTGTCTCCTTCAACGGCAACGGTTATGCTGTACGGAACGCTGATGTTGCAGTGTTATCTGAAAGCAATCTGGTGACTGCGGCTGTCGCTGATTTGTTCTGCAGGTTAGGAAAAGAACCCGCTTTGAAAATTATCATGTTTTGGTGCAGAGCCGCTGTGAAGGAAAGCGGAGTAAATTCTGCTTTACTAAAAGACCTCTTTACAGTGTATCCTGGCGCGTTGCCCCGCGTTCAAATAGTTAACACTAAAAATATGGAAGCGCTCGTCAAAGAAAGCAGCGAATTTAGGGAAAAAGTTAGAGGAGTAGCCATAGGGCGGCTCGGGTAAATTGGACGAAAAAATCGAGGACACTTTTATTGAAGCCTTCGCTGGGATTTACTGCCGTGTAATTGTTACTGCTGACGATGTGGAAACGCTCTGCAAAGCCGCCTCGGATTCCACTGCCACTCCGTCTGTTGTTATTGGCAGGACTGAGGGTGGCGTAGAGAGATACCTGAGCGGAGATGAAACTCCTGATAAACGTGTGGGGGCAGTCTTGCAGTTCTGGGGAGAAATCAACCCCAAAAGAACATTCCAAGAATCTCTAAAAAAGTTTGAAACAGAACTCTCCTACCGCATCCGCCAAGACATCCTTGTAAAGCCGTTTACCGCGGTTTTTGATGCACTGCCAAACTCTGAGGGCAAGTTGGACATGATTGAGCGTGTGGGACACTGCGGCGATGGCTACGAGTGGGTTGAGCAGCGTTATGGCAGAGAAGTTATCGTTGTTCCCTTGATGGTTCCTGACTTTGTTATTGAGCGGTATGTGGGCTACTCGCGCGGCGTTATGGGCGGCAACTTTTGGGTCATGTGCAAAACCAAGCAAGCTCTAAGAGAAGCAGGCGAAAAAGCACTATCAGCAATTCATCATGTACGTGGTGTGGTCACGCCGTTTGATGTTTGCTCGGCAGGTTCCAAACCAGAGAGCCATTTCCCGCAGATTGGCCCAACGACCAACCACCTTTACTGCCCCTCGCTTAAGAAGCGCTTGGGCAAAGAATCAAAGGTTCCAGAAGGCGTGGGCTACATTGCCGAAATAGTGTACAACGGCGTCTCCTTGGATGCAGTTAAAGAAGCCACGAAGGCGGGAGTCCAAGCCGTTTTGGATGTTGATGGTGTCGTGAAAATTTCTGCTGGTAACTACGGCGGCAAACTAGGCGAGCACAAAATTCCCTTGCGGGAGCTGTTTTAATGACTCGCTTTGACGTCATCGGCTTTGGCGCATTAAACGTTGACACTCTACTCAAGGTTGACAAGATAGCAGGCGCTGAGGAAGAGAGCTTCATCAAAGATTACACTGAAGCGTGCGGTGGCTCAGCCGCAAACACTATGGTTGGGTTGGCAAGGCTTGGCTGTAAAGTTGGTTTCATCGGCAAAGTTGCCAATGACCGTGAAGGCAAAATGCAAATTGACTGCTTCAAAAAGGAAGGCGTGGACACAGGCGGTATAATCCAAGCCAAGAAGGGCACAAGTGGCAAGGTGCTTGGGTTTGTGGACCGCAAAGGTGCGCGGGCTCTGTACGTTAATTCTGGCGTAAACCAGTTCATTGAGCCACGGGAAATCAAGTGGGAATACGTTTCTCAGACGCAATACTTGCACCTATCTAGTTTTGTCGGTGAAAAATCGTTTCGCACTCAAAAGAAACTAGTGGGCAGCTTGCCCAGCAGCATCAAAATCAGCTTCGACCCAGGCTCAGTTTATGCTCAGAAGGGGTTTGCAGCCATAGAGCCGCTGATTAGAAGCTCCTTTGTTATGATGCCTAACGCTTTGGAGCTTCAACTCTTAACTGGAGAAAGCGAAGTGCCAAAGGGAGCCGCGGTGCTTCTTGATGCTGGCGTCAAAATAGTCGCTGTCAAACTTGGGGCAAAAGGCTGCTACGTCACTAACGAACAAGAAAAACAAACCATACCCGCCTTCAAAGTCCAAGTAATCGACACGACAGGGGCAGGTGACGCATTCAACGCAGGCTTCCTCTACGGATTACTACACGACAAAACCCTTGCCGAATGCGGTCGACTGGGGAATTTTGTGGCTTCCCGCTGTGTTATGAAGATGGGTGCCCGCGACGGCTTACCCTATGAAAAAGATTTAATTCAAAAAGGGCAATTTTAATGGATTTCCTGATTGGGTTTGTTCAACATAGTGGAACTTTTGTTTTATATGTAAACAAATTGGGCTGGTGTGTTGGATGTAACCGCCTTTTGTTGTCTGTGGCATTCAGCTAATCGGACTTGAGTTTTGTTTAGCAAAATTGTTTCAGGTATTTGTTGTATAGTGCCCTTGTTGATGGTTGTTAGACCGAATAGAACACGATAGTACCCCCGATACGGATTCAGTTGCCATTCCGTTCAACGATTCTTGTGGAGAAATAAGTAAAACGGTGCATACACTCACAATCACAACTTTGCGCACTCAACATGGAGCTATGTTGGGCGTGTGGAGAAAAACACTGGATTAAAATGGAGCTGATAGACAAAACATGGAGAAGGGCAGTTACTTGCAGTTTTGTTGAGCGTAATCTAGCGTTGAAGCCTTTATTGTCGGCGTTGTCTTTTTCATTAGGCGTGTATCCTCGGTTATGAGGTGCAAGTCTTTTTCTTTGGCAAGATAGGCGTATGCTGCATCGTAGAATGTGATTTTATTTTGGATTGCTGTGCACAAGATTTCTTCTTCACTGCCAGCTATGTCCAGCACGTTCATTATGGCTAGAGTGTGCTTGATTATTTTTGTCAATGCTTTTGCTTCTTGCTCTGAAATTTTTGCTTGCAGGGCACAGTCTTTCCAAATGATGTTTCCCAATTCGTACCTTGCCAGTTCCAACGTAAAGTTTCCCGTCAAGACCTCAATCTTGTTTTCTTTTATGGCTCTAAAAATCGCTGAGGCATCAAAGAGGCACTTCATCGGCTGTCACGGTCTTCTCTTATGCTTTTCACTGCATCTTGTAGGCTCATTTTTTCAAGGGTCGGCTTTAGCTTGTTTATTTCTTCTTTTAGCTCTTGGACTTCTCTTTTTTTCACTTCTTCCTCGAGGGCTTTCCGCAAAATTTTGGATGGCTTAATCTTGAGGCGCAAAATTTTCTCTTTGAGCTGCTTTGGAATTTTCGTGGAAACCGTGACAGATTCCTGCACCAATCTTTTCTCACCAAAAAGTAATACAAAAAAGTAAGATAAAAAAGTTGCCCCAAAAAACACAACTCAAAGACAGATGTGAAAAACAAAAACAAACCCGACATACACTCACAATCACAACCTGTCCGCTTCAACATTGAGTCATGTTGGAGTTGTGAAAGAAACCGCATATCCCACAACCTAACAGTCGCAGAAAACGGCTCCAAAAACAAAATACAGCCGCCCTCTCAAGCAGACTTGTGACAGGATTAAAACAAAATTTCTCACACAAAG
>JAOZHV010000009.1 GCA_026014725.1 Candidatus Bathyarchaeota archaeon
CATTTCAGGTATTCTTTTCTTCGGTTTTCCTTTTCTTCTTCGGCTGTTTCTCCGCTGGGGCGCATTTTCTCCCGCAGCTCCATGAGTTCCTGTTGTGTCACTGATAAGCCGCAGCTTTTGCAGACATAGTGCTTGGTAGCTATCGCATAGTGCATTTCTCCACCGCATTCTGGGCAATACGTCATTTTCGCTCACTTACCAGAAAATACAGCGTTAACAGACAGATATTAGTCTTCGCTTAACTTTGCCCTCTTCTTAACCTGCAAAAAAGCGCAGCGAGCATTGCGTTAAACGTGCGCGTAAATGCGGCTGGCTATGTATTTTCCGTTTTCCCTTTAGTCCTTTCTTTCTCGTAGTAGCAGTATACGCTTACATCCGTGATGGTGTTGTTTTTTTGTCAAAGTGTTATCTGTTTTCAAAAGTATTCTAAATCCGAAGTTGAATCTGAAGTGTTAAAAAAAAGATATATGCCGCCGCGCGTTGAAATACTGACGTTGCAGGAAACTATAGCTCTTGCGAGAGAGGGTTATTATGAAAAAGCCAAATTCTGCAGCGCCAACGGCTTTAACCATTAGCACACTGCTTCTGCTGTCTCTGTTTTTAGTGTCTATCCCGAAAGTTGAGAGTGCCTCTCTTGTTCCCGTGATTGATGGAAATAGAGTATACGTGGAAAACGCAGATTGCTACATTTCGGCGGCTCCTCACACGTTAAACGGGGATGGCTACGTCTACTTCAATATAACTAGCAAGACGTATCAGGGAGAAGTAGCCTTCTGTTTCGGCTTTAGCGGTAATTCAGGGTATCCCACAAGCTTGGAACTCTATGATCGTAGGGAAGAGACAACTCGGCATGAGCTGGATCTCTCGCCCTATTTCGATGATTCTGCTTGCCAAGTGGGCTATAATTACAGCGGGAAAGCAGGTGAAGTCGTTTATGATGGCTATGTTTGGGTTTATCGCCGCGCCAGCATAGTTGATGATAAAAATCAGACAGCGGCTGGAGGGCTAAATCGCATTTTGCTACAACATTATGATGTCTTTGACTTGGATGCCAAAGTGGCTTGTTGGAATACGTCGCAGACTCTCTATTGGCATTCCATAGGGGATAGTCTGAATTTTGAGAAAAGCACCTTTGTCTTCCAGGGTATGGACACCTGGTATATCAGCGATTATTCAATTCAGAAGAACAGGAATTACTATTTGAGGATGTGGTTGACTGTTGTTCCTATCCTTTCTGATGAGGTTCATAAATTTTTTGTGGCTTTTAAGCCTAGTGAAGAAACATTGGAGCAGGCAGTTGCCAGCAAGCATTTCTGTTATCTGGATCCTTGGTATAGCAGCAGTTGGGATTACCGGAAATCTCACATAATTGAACATGCAGCAGGCGCTGGGACTTTGTATCAGATAAGGCTTGTTGTGAATTATGGTTCTGGCACGGATTCTGGCGGAGTTGTGTATTTAGGCGGAAAGTGCCAGCCTGATTTTGATGATGTTAGGTTTACTGACGATGACGGAAATACCCTCCTCGATTACTGGAGGGAAAGCTACACAAGCTCTAATAGCGCCATATTTTGGCTTGAGATGATAGACGATTTAAGCAATACGGATCGCATGTTCTACATTTATTATGGGAATGCAGAGGTGGAAACAACTTCGAATTTTGATGCTACTTTCATTTTTGGGGAGCCTTTTGACAACGGCACTTTGAGTACTAGCAGGTGGCCCACTGCGTACAGAACTGGAAACCCAACATACTGGATAGATTCTGCGAATCACTTCCTAGAAGTATACAATATGGACGCTAACAACTGGTGGAATGGGAAGGGTTTTCGGTCCAAATCGTTTACGCTTCCGGACTCTTGGCTTATCGAGAGCGCCTATGGCATGTACCAGCCCTTTTGGATGGTGCATTACACTGAAACCGCCGGCGAGATTTTTGGAGGTCTATTTAACGTTGAGCATTCAGATTACAGTCCGTCCGACTATGGTGTTGCTCATTTAAGCTTGCGTGATCATTGGGCTGCTAACAAGGACTGGCTCTATTATGCTGGCGTTGGTGGCAATGTGGATTACGACAGTGGCGAGCAGACTTTTTTCGACTATGTTTTGAAGACGCTTAAAATTTGGAAACTGAGTGGATACATACACGTTTCAGTGGATGGAACGACTAGAGTTACCGAGTATAACTCTGAAACTGCGAATTACGTGCACCTTGGCATTGCGCGATACTCCACCTATGATTTTGGCTTAGAGCGGTTTTATGCCTTCAGAATTAGAAAATACGTTGCGGATGAGCCTGATCATGGAGCTTGGGGACCAGAAGAAACAAGGAACTACGCTAGCCTAATATGGGGCACTGGGAATTACAATCTAGGTCCAGACGGGGAATATGACGAGTCGCAAGCTGTTTGCGCCAATATCTACACGTATTTCGGTAACACTTTGAGGTATAATAAACTCAACAATTACTGGGGAGCGGCTACTCAACCATACTGCTTCTACAATAACATTAGTTATTGTGAGGTGAATAAAGAGTATGCAACGCTTTTTTACAAAGGACCCATTCACCCTAACGTCCAGTGTGGTGTACCAGGTTGCACCTTTACGCATTATGGCGTTTATGACTGGGAAGGAGACGCTATCAAGGACTATGAGATTTATAGCGCCACGGGCGGGTCAACTTCAAAGTTTGATTTCGTGTTTATCTGGGCATGTATGCATGGAAGTAGTAACTTCATCGGTGGTCATAGTGGGACTCACAGCTGGGGCATGTGTCATTCTTTGATGGGTGAAACTAACGCCACGTTGAGTGCTAATGGGTATGCTAGCCCTGATGGTAGTGGGCGCTGTTTCATATCATTTGACGGGATTTCTATAAACTTCAAAAACGTAACAGGCTATGGCAGCTATGATTATGGCGATTTCGCAGACAGATTCTATTATTACGCATTAAACGGTTACTCAATCAACGATGCCCTTGATGCGGCTGCGCGTTATACGCATGGTTCGATTTATGATTATGATGAAATACAGCTTTATTATCCAACTAAAGGATATTGGATGGATAATCCGCAGGGTGGAGGAGTAATGAAATGCTACATGCGTGTTTGGGGTGACGGAAATCACGTCATACCCTGTTAGAAGGGAGGAAAAAAGCAAACATGCCTTTACTTAAAAAGTTTCAAACAACTGCTGTGCTCATCATGATTTTGAGCCTCTCAATGCAGGTTTCTTTTGCGTTTTCAGAAGAAACAGTCGATACAAGTGAAGTGCTGTACTTCTTGAAAAACGTCGCTAATGTTGATGTAAGCAAATACGAACCAAAACTAGTTACAACAACGTCGGAAAAGCCCCCTGAATTTGGTGGTCTCTCGCAC
>JAOZHV010000010.1 GCA_026014725.1 Candidatus Bathyarchaeota archaeon
GTTTATTTATATATGGTGCAGGGGGTGGGATTCGAACCCACGAACGCCTACGCGATAGGGTCCTAAGCCCTACTCCGTTGACCTGGCTTGGAGACCCCTGCATAGCGGTATTCAAAGAAAAATAACGTCCTGCCTAATATTTATTTAACCTGCACAAAACCAAAAACAAAGACCAGCTTCACAGCTAAAAAGCCATTAAGAAACAGCCTTATTGTTAACGGCTCAAAACACTAGTTCACAACTATCCTTTGACACCTGAAGTTTCACTTTCTCATCCAACTCATAGATATATTGTTTTTCCAGTTTAGCCTCACTTAAACCAAACTGCTCTCCGCATTGGGGGCAAACAAAAACTATCCGCGGAACCGAAAACAAATGCCCGTTACCACAACAATAACCATTTATTTCTCCTCTGTCAAGCAAACGATTTCCACATTCAGGACATTGCAAATAAAACTCAAGCGCCACAGAACCGCACTTGGTACAGTGCACACTGGAACAATACGGCGTCTTTTTAACTGACTTTTCTTCTTCAAGCACCTTTAATTTTTCAGGCAAATCCTCAACTAAACACCAATCAGCTTCAGGTGAGGCAACCAAACCCAACATCGGCGTAATTCTGAGAACTTCCGAGTCTGATAGCAGAGACAGAAACGAATTTGTACTTTCCATTTCACTAATCGAGGATGGTTTTAAGATGACTTTGCCGTCCTTATCCTTTGAAAGCAAAAGAAACGCGCGGCTTGCTTGTTCAAAAAAATCCACAGTCAACGTTTCGCCTTTAAAGTGAAGGTTTCCATCACAAGTTGAAACTGCCATATCCAAATCCGCTAAGGGCGCGTGGCTAACTCCGATTATTATCAGGTTGAACGTTCTGCCAAACAGTTTAAGTCCACTTATGAAGGCATGGGCTTCATTCGTATCCATATTTAGGATTAAGGTGGAAAGCGAATCGATGATGATAAAGCCATTTTTTATCCAATCCAAAAAAGAACTAATCTTTTCCAACAGCACGCGGGGGTTATATTTTATTTTTCGTCGCTTTGATTTTTCTTGGTTGTAAGAGAAAAAATCTATGAAAAACAAACCATAATTATCGGCATAAGGAGTAATGTCTAGTTTAATTTGTTTGAAATACTGTTTTATCTCCGATGCAGAGTGGTCTAAACAAATGTACAAGCCTTTACGGTCACTTCGTAAAAAATTATGCGTTAATTGAAGCAGGAAGTTACGTTGGTTGAGACTGAACTTTCCGCTAACACTAATGCATGAAGGCGTAATTATACCCGGATGTAAAATTTTATCTAAAGTAGGAAAACCCGTTCGTACATATTGCAGCGTTGTCACCATTTAGTCACCTTTTGTCTGCCACATGGCTTGGCAACCAAAGATAAATGTTTTTCCACACAAAGGCGCCCACAACCACAGAAACCCTTTTGCCCTACAAATGGTGGTTTCTCGTATTAATGAAGCAGTTTGACCGTAAGCTCTTTATTTACTATCGTATGTTGTTTGACAGAAGAACCACAAGTTGCCTCCGTAGCCTAGCCCGGTGGGGCGTTACCTTGGTAAGGTTGGTTTAAAGCCAATCCCAGTGAGGTAATGGTCGCGGGTCCAAATCCCGCCGGAGGCTCCATTAATTTTTAGCTCTCAACTTAAGGCGGAATTTATCAAGTAGAAATCAACTTTTTGTTTTTAAGTGACTGCTCCACGATTTTCTTCACTCTCTTCGCACGAGTTTCAGCAGTCTTGGCATTATAAACCCATCCAATGTACATATTCTGATAACTGTTTGCAAAGTTTTTGAAATTATTCATGCTTTGTTGTCCTTCATTAAAGCCTCTTTCAAATCTAAAGGAAGAACCTCTTTGGTTTTGTTTGTATAAGCACTATCCCAAAGACCAGTCTTTTTTGCTTCCTCTATCTTAGCTAACCCTGCAGGGGTCATTCTTCCTGATTTAATCAGCCTCTCGGCTCTTTCCTTGTTTATCTTTGACCATGCACTATTTGCTTTTCGTCTCGAAAAACGTAAAATGAACCTCTCATCATCAACTCTTTTTAGCTTCCCATCTATCCAACCGAAGCATATGGCTTCTTCCACAGCTTCTTCTAGACGTATTCCTTTTTTTCCTGATTGTTTCTTGTAAAACACTAACCAAACATTACTTTCTTTATCATGGTTCTGTTCAAGCCATGTTTTCCATCCAGCTCTATCTTTGAAACAAGCGGCATTTTCCATAATGACATACTGAGGTTACGTTTTAAAATTAAAATTTTTTGGAAAGACAATGTCGGTTTTGGAAAAAGCTTCTTATTCCATGATTGCGAGTAAGTTGAGCAGGGGGAAACATGGTTAGCTTCTCGTTTCCAAGACGCGAGATAATCATCTTAGCTTTAGTGCTTTCTGTTTCCTTCCTGATCAGGGCTCTGCTGTTTCCTGCACAAGGTTACCCTATTGATACTGGAGACTTCATCTACTGGTTCAACACTGCTGCACAGCATGGTATAAGACCATTTTATACTGCGGCTGGATGGGCTGATTATCCACCCTTCAATGTCTACATCTTTTGGGCGTTTGGCTCCTTGGCAAACGCAACGAGCGTTAGTATGGCAGCTATGGTTAAGCTGGTGCCGAACCTTTTTGATTTAGCCACAGCAGGACTAATCTTCTTCTTTATTAGAAAACAAGCAAGTTTCAAGTATGCCATACTGGCAACGGTGCTTTACACGTTCAACCCAGCTGTAATCTACAACACGGCGGTTTGGGGTCAATTCGACGCAGTCTACACCTTCTTCCTCATAGTTTCGCTCATGCTTGCGCTTAGAGATAAACCTGAACTCTCCGCCGTAACCTTTGCACTTGGGCTTTTAACTAAACCGCAGAGCATTGCTCTATTGCCGCTTATTGTTTTCTTGATTTTTAAGAAAAGCGGTTTGAAGCGTTTGCTGTTTTCGGTGCTTGCGTTCACTGCGACTGTGTTCTTGGTCATTTTGCCTTTTGAATGGAGCAATCCTGTTACTTTCCTGAGTGATATCTACTTTGGAGCGTATGGTGGCTACGCGTTCACTTCAATTAACGCTTTTAATTTGTGGGGCATGTTCGCGATGTGGGCACCCGATGGATACCTCTACATTGTGGGCTGGGCATTGTTCGGCGCGGTTACCGCTTTTACCTTGTTTGTGTTGCATAAGCGTTTTCATGTTTCAGGTGATTGGCTGGCAATTTTTGCAGCGTTCATGCTTTTCTTTGCTTTCTTTATGCTTCCGACAAGGATTCATGAACGGTACATGTTTCCAGCCATGGGTACTTTAGCGTTAATTTTTCCGCTAATCAAAAAAGCGCGTCCCTTTTATGCGGTTTTAACAGGGACACTTCTAATCAATCAAGCTTACGTTCTCTACTGGCTCAACGTCTATTATCCCAATGCTGGCCCTAATCTAACAGGTGACCCGGTGGTTTTGGTGGTAGGCGTTATTAACTTGATCATGCTTTTGTATGCTATCATACTGCTGTGGGATGAATTAAGAGGCAGAAACTGGCTCAAAAAAGCCCCCGTGTTAAACGAAAAACAAACAGGTGAGGCAAAATAAACCTAAAAATCACCAAAATAGACCTGCTAACCATCGTTTTACTTTGCATAGTTTTCTTCTCTATAGCTACACCAAACCTCGGCTTAACTCAAGCACCAACCAGCACCGTGCAGTTTGCGAGTGGACAAAGCTTCTACTTTGACCTCGGCGCAACCAGCAACATAAAAGCCGTGGCTATTCTGATAAAGTATGGAGCGTTCAACGTTACCGTTACGCCGGGGGCGCCGGGCAATTGGCAGCAGGAAGCGGCAACTAACAGTACTAAACCGTACAATAACCAGCAGTGGTCCGAGGAGTATTACAAGTGGCAGGAAGTTAGTTTTTGGCAGAGCACACAGTACGTGAAAATTGACTTTGGCAGTTCAGGCTACAGCACGATTATCGCTGAAATAGCAGTCATAAGCCAAAATGACCAGCAAATCCCAATCCAGTCAATACACGAACTTAGTGGAGGGAATCCTGACCTTAACAAGGTCGCTGATGAGCAAAGTTTGGTTCAGTACCCCTTCGACTACATGTCGCAGACTTACTTTGACGAGATTTATTTTGTTCGAACGGCAGAGCAGTACTTGAATAGGCAGTTGCCTTATGAATGGACGCATCCACCGCTTGGAAAACTCATCCAAGCCGCTGGCATCGTGGCTTTCGGCTTTAATCCGTTCGGGTGGCGAATTATGGGAGTAATCTTTGCTATGTTGATGATTGCGTTGGTTTATTTGCTTGGGAAAGAGTTGATTGGCACATGGATTGGCGGCTTCACAGCGGCGTTTTTGATAACGTTTGATTTTATGCATTTCACTATGGGGCGGATGGGAACCGCTGACACGTACGTGGTATTCTTCACGGTAGCTTATCAACTGTTCTTCTTCATTTACCTAAAGAACGTGTTTAAAGACGGCTGGAAAACAAGCACTCTGCCCTTGCTTTTGGCTTTCATATTCTTCGGTTTAGCTTTTGCGTCAAAGTGGCTTGTGCTCTACGGCTTCATTGGCGCATTATTCATTCTATTTGTCATGCGGCTTAATGAAGTTAGAAAACTCGAAGGCTTTTCTGCTAAAGTGTACGGTTTTGTTGACCGTCCGTACTCTCAAGTTGTGGCTTTCGTTTTAATAGCCATCGGCGTTTACTTTTTGACGTATATTCCAGACATGGTTGCAGGCAGGTCATTCCTTGATGTCTTAGGGCTACAGGGCGCCATGTACAGTTATCATTCGGGTTTAACTGCGACGCATTCTTTCTCTTCACCATGGTACAGTTGGCCGCTACTCTTCGATCCCTTAAACCCCAACGTACATACTCCGCTCTGGCTTCAAAGTGCATCTTTTCCAGATGGACTTACTAAGTCGACTATTGTGGTGTTGGGCAATCCAGCGGTTTGGTGGGTCGGCTTTGGCGCAATACTAAGTATCACAGTTATCTTTCTAAAGCAACTTCTTCAACCCATAGGCAGGTACTTGTGGTCGTTAATCAAGCATACAACAAAAAACGTGTCCTTTAAAATAGAGATGCCGATTGCTTTCCTTGTTGTTTTGTTCTTTTTCCAGTGGCTCCCCAACGCACTGATAAGTCGTGTACTGTTCATCTACCACTTCTACCCGTGTGTGCCTCTAATGTGCGTGGCTTTAGCGTTCCTGATTAGCAAGTACTGGAGTAATAAATGGGTCAAACTGTTAGCAGTAGCCTACTTCGCACTCGTAGTAGCTCTGTTTGTCCTGTTCTATCCTGTCATCTCGGGCGTGCCGACGCCGATTTCAACCATTGACAGCTTGAAGTGGGGCGGCAGTTGGTTGTTCTAATGACACAAGCGATAGTTCCAAACGTTTCGGTGCAGGTTTCAGTTGTTTTGCCAGCTTACAACGAAGTGGATTTTTTGGAGCCAGCTGTAACAAAAATAAGCCAATCGCTTGAGGAACTGGGTTGTACTTATGAAATAGTTATTGCTGAGGACGGCAGCACAGACGGCACAGACAAAAAAGCAGCCCAGTTAGCCCAGACGTTTACGTTCGTTAGGCACATTCACAGGGAACAGCGGCTTGGACGAGGAACCGCACTCAACAACGCCTTTCGGCAGAGCAGCGGCACGGTTTTGGTTTACATGGATTTGGACTTAGCCACCGACCTCAAATACCTAAAACCTCTTATCGAAGCCATTACAGTGGAAGGTTTTGATTTTTCAACTGGCTCTAGGATGCTTCCCGAAAGCAAGGCTGAACGCACTTTTCGCCGAAGGCTGAGTTCCAAATCTTACAATTTTTTTGTGAGGCGCATGCTTGGCTCCAAGCTCCGTGACCATCAGTGTGGCTTTAAAGCGTTCAAACGAGAACCGCTTATGCAGTTGCTTGGCGAAATTGAGGCGACGCATTGGTTTTGGGATACAGAGATTCTTGTGCGGGCGCAAAAGAAAGGGTTTAAGGTGAAGGAGTTTGCGGTGGAGTGGAAAAGCGGCAAGGGCACCAAGGTGAATATGGTTAAGGATTCATGGAGCATGTTTCGGCAAGTAGTTTCGCTTTGGTGGAAACTAAAGCGGAAAAAGGTTTAGGCGTATCGGTTGGCTAAGATAACAAAGGCTCTAGCCACCAAGGATAAGCCGAAAATGAGTATTATTCCAGCCCAAAATACGAACCACTCGCTGGGTATAGTCATGTTTACAAGGTAAGTAGCTATCAAGTAGCTTGCGCCCAGCCAGAACACGATGTTTTCAACCGTTTCAGCTTTACGTGAAACAGGAGAATTCAAGAATATCCTAAGTGCCAAGATTATGATTTCTACAATGCCTAAGCCTATTGCAAACTGGAAAACAGCATTGTAGAGAATCATGTGGGCGGCTGGATTGACTGGTGCTGGCAAGGGTATTGAGGTGCCAGGGATGTCAGAGAGAGTTAGGGTGCCAAAGAAGTTAATGACACTATCCCAGAGGCTGTTGGGCAGGTTGACGAAGTAAACTGTGGCAAGTATTATGAAGAGTGAACCTATGTATATGGCAGTGAACAAGCTCTCTTTTTTCTTTTCTGTTAACGCATGCCGGTCTATTGTCACAATAAGTGCCTTTCTCCAATTCGTCTATGGAACGGTGGACACATATATCTTTCTCTCTGGTGCCGCAAGTGCATGTTTTAAATACTCAGAGCAGATAAAGTGTAACTAGGTAGAATTAGTATGTCGTATTGTCCAAAATGTGGCAATAAAGTTGACGAAACAATGGTGTTCTGCCCACGTTGCGGAGCATCCCTAAAAGGTGCGCCCCCGCCAAGTCAAGCACCCCCTGCCCCTCAGTATCGACCAAGGGACGAAAAATCAGAAAAGAATGAGAAGCAGGAGAAAAGAGAGAAGGAAGAAGAACCTGAAAAAAGAGAAAAAAACGAGAAGGGCGAGCAGGGCTTTTTGGGCTTTTTAATCGGCGGCTTAATCCTCATCACGTTGGGGCTTTTCTCTCTGTTGCGGTTCACTGGTTTCTACACTTCGGGAGAAAGCTGGGCTGTTATGCTGCTAATCATCGGAGTAATCATCATCATTGGCGCCATCTACGTAGCGCTCATTGCACGTAGGCGCTCCCCACAACCGCGTTAAAGTAGCCAGCCTAAAAATAGACGATAAAGCCTATGCTCCAAAAGCGTTAGAGCCGTGTTTCTTCCGAACACTCGAAAATAGTTTTTGCCCGCCGCCTCAATCAAGTCGCTAATATCATAACGCGGAAACATGCAAGAAGACAAAAGCAATCTGCCCCACTCGCCGCGCTTAAGCTCATGAAGCATTTTCACACCCTTGCCCGTCGCAACCTCGAAAAAGTATGCGTCATAATTGGGTGTTATGTAGGGTAAATCGTCTAGTTGCTGAGCGAAAACACCTTCGGTCGCCGTGTACATTTCCACTATGGGCACGTTGCCGTAGTATTTTTTTAAGATTGGCCCGTACTTGAATTGGATTTTGCGCACGCTGGTACAGAAGAGCGCTTTGGGTTTCCATAGGTCAACTGGTTTTTTGCCGTGCTTACGCAGAACATACTTGGCAAAAGAGAGAATCACTGGCGTCACGCCCATGGTCGCAGTAACGTTCTCTTTGAGCGCCTGCTGATAAACAAGCTCAAACCTTTGAGCCCAATCTTTTCTGCCGATGCCGCAGCCTAAAGCGTCAATGTCTTCTTGACGCGGCAGAAGGCTCACTCTGTCAAACATGGGGTTAAGCCGCGCGTAGGTGCCTGAACTGTAGCCGTAAGTGACTTCTTTGCCGTCGCAGTTCATTGTGTGAACGGAGGAGGGAAAATTCAAGTTAAGAATTACTCCTAAAAAGACCTCGTAATTTTTGTTTTTGATTGCGTAGTTTATCAGTGCTCTTGCGCCGCAGCCGAAAATCTGTTTGAGGTGCGTTTGAGTTGCAGGCAACACTTTGGATTTTCCCGTTGAGCCCC
The DNA here is from genome assembly GCA_026014725.1 of Candidatus Bathyarchaeota archaeon. Classification (NCBI taxonomy): domain Archaea; kingdom Thermoproteati; phylum Candidatus Bathyarchaeota; species Candidatus Bathyarchaeota archaeon. The sequence continues at coordinate 7,997 of JAOZHV010000010.1, forward strand.
GCGTCATAACCCAGCACACGGGTGGTTCAGGCAAAAACGCCTTGTAATTGCTTTCTCTTACCTGCGCAAGGTACGGGACTAATCCTGAATAGTTGATTATGGGAAAGTTTGCCTGATAATCAGCTATGCTTTTTATGTTTGTTGCGTGGTGGTTTTTGCCATACTCGGTTGCGCCGTATTTTTGCAGCAGTTCAGCTAAAACTTTTTCCTGTGCTTTGGCTGGGTTCTCTATGGAGTCGTACCATGGCTGAACATACGGTTGCAGGATGCTGTTGATGCTGTCTTGGTCAGGCAACATAGCGTTCACTAACGTGTGTTATGAATTTGCTTATATGCTTCTCCACAAATAAAATAGAACTGCGCAGGATTTACGTCTTTAAGGTTGAGTGTTTATGGGAGAAAATGTTAGGGAAACAGCGGAACGAATCAAAAAACTGCAAGTTCAAGGCGCAAGAAACGTCGCCATAGCCGCAGTTCAAGCGATGCAAATGCTTGCAAAACAGTCAAAGGCAAAAACCAAAACCCAATTCCTAGCAGAACTAAAAGAAGCACAAAAAATCCTCGCGGCAACACGGGAAACTGAGCCGTTGATGCGCAATGCCATGCATTACCTAATAGTGCAAGCCCAGAACGCGGACACTGAAAAAGTAGCAAAGTTAAGCCAAACGGTTGTTTCTGCCGCCAGCCAATTTCTTGCAGATTTGGCTACTTCAAGAGAACGCATAGCCGAAATAGGAGCTAAACGCATCCGCGACGGCACCGTAGTGTTCACGCACTGCCACTCTTCAACTGTGACTCGCTTGCTTGCCAAAGCCAAAGCAGAAGGCAAAAACTTCAAGGTTATCTGTACAGAGACACGTCCTGCTTTTCAGGGGAGAATAACAGCGCGCGAAATGGTAGAGCTTGGCGTTGAAACCACTTTTATTGTTGACTCAGCCGCACGAACCTTCATGGACAGCGCTGACATTGTTATCGTGGGCGCTGACGCCATCACCTCAGAGGGCAATGTAGTCAACAAAATTGGCACCAGCGGACTCGCGGTTTTAGCGCATGAAGCCAGAGTGCCCTTCTATGTGGTTTCGGAACTGCTCAAGTTTAACCCAGAAACGCTTGGCGGCGAGTGCGAAAGAATCGAGCAGAGAACCCCAGCAGAGGTTTGGAGCGATGCACCAGCTAAACTTATAGTTCGCAATCCCGCTTTCGATGTTACCCGAAACAGGTACATTCATGGGTTAATCTGTGAAGAAGGCATAATCTCGCCGCAAATCATAGTGCAGGTTATGCGTGAAAAGTACCCGTGGGTTTTCTAAAACTGCTCAAAATTTCTTTAACTTCAAACTCGTGTTTCAGCTTTGGAACGCTTATTTCATAATGTCCCTTAAATCAAACTTTTCCAACAGTTAGCCTAATGGAGGAAAATAAATGAAAAAAGTCTGCATCGCTTTGTCGTTACTAATTTTGGCTAGCATGATTTGCGGTGTTGCATCAGCAGCAAACAGTGTTGGACCAGCGCCTAATTCCGGTGACTGCATCCCAGACGGAAGCGGATTTGACCAACCTAACAGGGAAAATCAAAATAGTCCTGGAAGGGGCCCAGCACCCAATTCAGGCCACGGAATACCAGACGGTAGCGGCTTCTAAGCAAATAGCTTCCTCTTTTTCTTTTTTTTATTTTCAAGAGTGAAATTTAATTTGTATTTGGCGTTCCCAACCCAGGAATCAACGGCAATCTAATAAGCAAAATAACCCAATCAGTGGTTAGGGAGACCGCTTTGAGAGTCCTGTTTATCGAGCCGCCGAAAGACATATGGTTTGTCATGGGCGAATACCTGCCACCGCCTTACGGCATCATCCAACTCGCCGCCTATCTGGAAAAAACCGTGAAAAACGTCGAAATACAAATTTTAGATTGCAACGCCGAGAGGGTCGATTGGAAGAAGATGGAGGAGCGCATTGCCGCTTTTAACCCCGATGTGGTGGCTTGTGCTTCTTTGGCTACCTGCAACGCTTATGCTGTCGTGAAAACTCTTGAAACTGCTAAACGCATGGCTCCAAAAGCGCTCACAGTTACAGGCGGGCAACACTTCACCGCAACAGCCCAAGACAGCCTCCAGCGCTACCCAGAAATCGACGCCATCGTCCGTAACGAGGGAGAACAAACCCTAGCTGAATTAGTAAGCGCGCACCAACAGGGAGCAGGGTTCCAAAACATTCAAGGCATCTCCTTTAGGAACGGCACAGAAATCACACATAATCCAGCTAGACCTTTGATTGCAGACTTGGAGGATTTGCCATATCCAGGCTACCATCTTGTCAAAGGCAATATGCACAAATATCATTTTTCGGCTATGTCGGGTAAAAGGGCGCCATATGCTCTAATCGAAGGCGCTCGCGGATGCAACCATCAATGCACCTTCTGTACTCAGTGGCGTCACTGGCAAGCATGCTGGCGACTCAAAACCGCCAAGCGAATTGCGGATGAAATGGCGTATTGTAGTCGGGAGTTTGGAAGTGAGATGATTTGGTTGACTGATGACAATTTTGGTGCTGGTCAACGTCCAAAAGAAATTGCTGAAGAAATCATCGCTAAACAGTTGCCTGATGTGTCTTGGTTTGTTCAGGCTCGATGCGACGACATAATCCGCAACAAAGACACACTGCCATTGTTGGCTAAGTCTGGGTTGAGCTGGGTGCTGCTTGGGGTGGAGAATTCGAGTCCTGCCACGCTGGATTACTTCAAGAAAGGCATCACGCCTAATGATGCAAAGACGGCAGTGCGGCTTCTACGTGACAACGGCATCTTCGCCCACGCAATGGTCATTATCGGCAACCGCAAAGAAACTCACCAATCCATACTTCAGCTTCGAGAGTTTGCTAACGACTTAGACCCTGACTTCATAATGTTTGGCATCTTAACGCCTTTTCCAGGCACAGAAGTTTACGCCGAGGCAGAGCGCAACGGGTGGATTGAGGACCAAAACTGGAGCCACTATGACATGATTCACGCCATCATGCCAACTGAAACGCTTTCAACCAAGCAGGTGCAAGAGGAGCTTTATGGCTGTTACCGTGACTTCTACGGTCACTGGGGCAGGCGATTGGGCGGGTTGTTTTCGAGTAGACCGATGAAGCGGCGCACGTACTGGCACATGTTAATGTCGGGAGTTTTGGGCAAGATAAAATCCCTGTTTTAGGAGATAACTTGGTGAAAACTGAAATTTCTAAGTTCTTCTTGCTGTTTCTTGTGGTTGTTTCGGTTTTTGGGTTAGCGCTTACCCCGATTCTTTTGCTTCAGCCTAACCTGCACGCAGACCAGTTGCCTTTTCGTCGCCCACTCATATCCGCTTTGTATGGTGTAATCTGCGTTGCAGGTGTGATTGCCGTCTTTTATCCGAGCAAGTGCCGCTTGATGTTCCAAAAACCAAACGCTACTTTTGGCTCAAACAAAACATCTGCTTCAGAAATACAACTTAAGGGGCATCATCCAGACTGCGAAGAGTTCTCGGCAAACCGAATTACACTCAGGGGTTCAGTGCGGTGCGCTGCATGCACTGGCTTGTTGATAGGGGCGATAGTTGCCGTGGTGGGGATAGTTTTGTTTTCTTTTGGGTTTTTTGATTGGGGGACTGGAAGCCTTTGGGTGTTAGTAGCTGGAGAAGTGTTAATGCTTGTTGGATTAGCTCAAATAAGGATGAAAGGCTATGTCAAAGTGGGCGCGAATGCCCTGTTTGTGGTTGGTTCATGCGTTAGCTTGATTGTTGCGGATTTGGCTGGGCAGAGTTTGCTGGTTGATTTGTATGTGCTAGGTTTGATTATCTTTATGCTGTGGTTTAGGATTTTGCTCTCCGAATGGAACAATAAGCGGACTTGTGTGGCTTGTGGACACTGCATTAAGGTTGGGAACTAAGAGCGACGCCCGCCATATCTTCTATATCGATAAAGCGCTCCAACCACGAGAAGTACACCGAAAATAATAATGATAAGTGGCCAGAAGTCGATTGATATGCCGTAGGTTGCCTGCAAGAACAAGTTTAACCCGAAAAAGATTATGAGGACGCCGATAACGAGTCCTACAATCGCGCCGCCGTTCGGCAAGCCAAAACATTCGCTTTCCACTTTACGGTAGTGTTCTCTGTCGCTTCCTCGGTAGCGTTCGCCTACACTGTAGAGTGGAGCGCCACAGTTTGTGCAATGAACACTGTCGTCGGGGTTTTGGGTGCCGCATTTACTACAGTAAACCATTAGAATCCTCTCAAATATGAGTTAACTTGGATTTAGTTTTAAGATTTGCGGTTGCAGAAGAACTAGGGATGGTCAACCTGCTTGCTTGTTAGCAAGTTTCGCTTAATATTTTTAATAAAGGTCCTACCATAGAAAATCATAGCAGATAAAACGAAGATCATCAATATCACAGAAGCAACAGGCAATGAAAAAAGCGGGTTTGTCGTTACAGTGCCTATTTTTACGGTGGAATCCATGACTTGCCAAGTTGTTCCATTTACAAAAAGAGCATATACCTTGAGGTTATAGATACCATCACTTAAATTATCAACTGGCTCGCAAACTGAATATTTTGTATAGTTAAAAAAGCCATCCTCTATTGTGAAATTCAGTGAATTAGGCGGGTTGTCATCTATCTTATATGAGAAGGAATCTATTTGAGTAAAATTCTTCGGCAGTTCATAAAAAAATGAAATATTGAAACTTGGCTTTGGGCAGAGAACTGGGTTGGAGTAGGACGAATGGGCTGAATGGCGAGAAACAGGAGAGGAAATCCCAAGTATAGGCTCGTTTTTAAAATAGGAACTGAGAGGATTAGCTTCTGCTAGCTCAACAGCTTGCAAACCAGCTAAAGAAACAAGTAACAATACGACTGCTATTGTTGCCGTTGATTTGTTAGTCATAGCACACAATAATCTCAAAGATTGCTTTGCTATAAGAGACTTCTGATAAAGATTTCTTGACTAAACTAAGTCAAAAATTCTTGACTAAGCTACTCTTATCCTAAGGTAACAAAGACGGGGCATTTTGCAATTAATTAGTATCAGCAGACTCTCAAAAAACAGCTGGTACTGCGTCCACAACCAGCAAGCAACCCAAACCACAAACACAAACCAAAACACACAACCAGCCACTTGTTGCTGTAAGGGGAGAAGGGGGTCACACACAACAACTACCAAAAAAACAAGCCATCGAAAACGTTATCTCCAAAACAAAACCAATACCATACAAGGAAGCACAAAAGATGACAAATGAACGTTACGCTTACATCCTAACAGTAGACGAAAAATACTGGAACCGCCTCTGCAAAAGAAACAAAAACACCATCCAAACACACGTATTCATACGCAAAAGCCAAGTCGCCCCAAAACAAACCCAACAACTCCTCTTCTACGTCACCAAAAAAAGCCAAATCCTAGGCGCCGCAGACTTTGTCGAGCGCCTAAAAGGAAACTACTTAGACCTATGGGAGAAATTCGGCGATGAAAGCTGCTTTAACTCAATCGAAGAGTACAAAGCCTTTGTAGACGGCAGAGACATGATGACATTCATAAGATTCAACAACCTAAAAGAAATCACCAACCCAGCATCCAAAGAGGAACTAGCTAAAACTCTTGGTTCTCTGCACCGTTTTAGGTTAGGAAGATACCTTGACAAGCAAACCGCCATGCAGCTTGTGTAAAGGATTAAATCTGTGACTGCCTATGCAATAGAGAGAGCGTGAAATGCTTGTTCCGAGTTAGAGTCAACAAAATCGAATCAACCCGCGATTTAGACGGCAACCTAGGAAAAAGAATCGAACTCCTCGAAGAGCGAGAAGTTAACCCCTACGTTTTAAGACCACAATCCGAAGAAATGAAAATGGCACAAGACATCATGCAAGCACTCCAGCAACAAATGCCTTTTTTGCCCCAACGCACCCAAATGGCAACACCAAAAATAATCCTCTTCCTAACGGAACACGAATACGACAGTCTAGGCATAACCTTTGACGTGAATCAAGTTTACGAGGTTGCCCTCGAAAACCAGTCAATTCATTTTAGGAAAATTTGAGCAACTCACTGCGCATCTGCCGCAACGCTGAATGCTTGGGGTGGAAAGACAGCACAAACATCATGTTCCGCAATGTGCTGCAAATCTGCTCTAAATCAGACATTTTTCCCTCATCACAATACAACGGAATAGGCTCCCCCTCACCTTCTTCATAATACACGTATATCGGCGAAGCAGCCCTCTCAAACCGCACCAACTCAAAATCCAAATTCAACCGCTTAGCAGTTTCCCGAGCCGCAGCACGAACAGACTCCAACCGCTTCTTACTCGGAAGACCCCTAGAAGCATAAACCATCAATTTCCCAACGTTATTACCCTTAAACATGTCTACCACAAACACCAATCAACCGAAAACCAATTTAAAACAAGCCAACAAGCAACACTGCCACACAATAGAGGGGTCAGTTAAAGTGAAAACCTCATAAACCGCAAAAACAAGATTTTAACCATGCAAACCCGCGCGCATGTCTTTGTTAGAGGCAGAGTTCAAGGCGTCTTCTTTAGACAAAAAACCAAACAGCAAGCTCGCAGTTTAGGCGTAAACGGTTGGGTTCGCAATCTTGATGATGGAAGAGTTGAAGCAATTTTTGAAGGCGAGGAATCAGCCGTTAAAGCGCTCGTGGATTTCTGCAGTGAGGGCCCAAAGGGTGCTTTGGTAACCGATGTCTCTGTTGAGTGGGAAACTTTCAAGGATGAATTCCATAGTTTCGATATAGTTTACTAAATCCTTGTTAGTTAACGGCTAAGTTAAAATCTATAATTTGCCTATAGAGAGGGCCATGAAGATTCTGGGTTTAGTTGGGAGTCCCCGAAAAGCAAGCAACACTGACTCGCTTGTATCTACTATTCTAGATGGCGCAAGCAAGAACAATCATGAAACGGAGAAGGTTTACCTCTACAATGTAGACGTTGAGCCCTGTGTAGATTGCAGAGGCTGCAAAAAAGGTTCCTATCAATGTGTGCTCAAGGATGGCATGCAAGAGCTTTACCCTAAACTAGAACAAGCGGATGTCATAGTTTTTGGTACACCGCTCTACTGGTATGGTCCCTCAGCGAAAATGAAGCTGTTTGTCGATAGGTTACGACCATTTATTGTTTCTAAGAAGCTGCGGGGTAAGCGGGCTGTTTTGGTTGTTCCCTCCGAGGAAGGAGCAGACGCTTGTAATCTGACTGTTGGCATGTTTAAGTTATCTTTTAGGTATTTGGAGATGGACTTAGTTAGTGTAATTTTGCCTACCGCTTCAGAGCGAGCAGAAGTGATGACTCAACCCCAAGTGTTGAAGGAAGCGTTTGAAATCGGAAAAAGCCTTCAGTAGCAGTGTTAGGCTTTTTTCTTTGGCACCCTAAAATGCGAGTCTTTCCCAGCACTAATGTATTCGCCGCCCATGCCGCGGACTGCTGAGGCGATTTTGGCAAAGTTTTCTGAGCCCAAGAACTGTTTGGGTTTGATTATGATGTAATCGCCTTTATCTTCGAAGCCTAAGCGGGTTTCTAGTTCTTCGGGAAATGACATGCGTATATCGTCTATTGACCTTTGCTTTGAACTTGGCGCTAGGGTGGTTGCAGTTGGCGTTGCGGGCGTTTGGGGTGTGGGTTGTGCGATTTGTCCTACGGCAAGCGATTTTAGTGATGCGGAGACTGAACGCAAATCTGTTGATATTTGGTTTAGAACGGTGACGATTTCGTCAACTCTTTCTAAGAGTTGGTTGATTTTTTCTTTGTCGGTGCTCACTTGATGCTTCCCCTCTCAAACTGTTAGATAACTCTTTGAGGCTTATTAAATTATTTGAGGCTTGTTTTCTTGTAGTAGTTGTTGAAAAAGGGTTTGTTATGTACAACATCAACCTGTGGGTTGCGTGGCGGGTTGGTTTTTGTGTGTTTAGCCTCCTCCATCCACCTCTAGAAAAACGGCAACCGATTTTTCGACCAATGCTCAAGAAACCCACAGCGCCCTGCACTAAACTACAAAAACTCTACAAGCGGATGCCATGGTTTTGGGAAAGCGGCGGCTGCTCTGATAAGGCATTTAAGGTTACAGCGCTACAATAAAAAAGCAAATGGTAAACTGTAATTTGAGGTTAACAAAACCAGTCATCCTTCTAACCCTGTGCATAGCCGTTTTACTATTGGGCGGAGAGCAGGCTTTGTGCTGGAGCAACGGCGGCTACTCAGCTGACCCAAATGCGCCCGTTTATGGAACTCACGATTGGATTGCTGAGCACGCCTTGGATTTTCTGCCAGCACAAGAGAAACAATACATAGTCGATAATCTTGCCGTTTACCTGTATGGCACAGAACTCCCAGACAACAATCAAGCCCCAGACGGCATTGGAGACACAACAAAACACCACATCTACTACTCCGCTTCAGGCGCACTAGTGGATAATGCTTCGGCGCACAGAGCAAGCATGCTGTACGCTTCAGCTTTGAGTTTTTTGCAAGCCCAAGATTACGCTAACGCTGCCAAAACGGCTGGAATAATGACCCACTACATTGCTGATGTTGCCGTGTTTGGGCACGTTATGGGTGCAAGTACTGATTGGGGCGCCGAAAACAGCAGTACGCACACAAATTATGAAAACTATGTTGACCGCAGAACCGAATCGTACGGCGATGTCGGGTTTGGTCAATACCTTCAGTTTGACGGTGGCTTGGCGACTGTTTCTGCGTATGATGCGGCTTTAGCGGTTGCTTATGATACGACTTTTGGCGGTAGCAGCGGTTTGAATTGCACTTGGATGAATCTCAATTACAACTGGAGCAACCCAACCTATGTTGCTAGGTGCGGGGAATCGTTAAACGTGGCAGTTAACGCTGTGGCTGATGTCCTGCATACGCTTTATCAAGAAGCAACACCCTCGCCTTCTCCGACTCCACTCGTGCCCGAATTCCCTGCGATTTTGGCGGTGACAGTTATGCTGACAATTATGGCAACAACTATTGTTTTCAAGAGAAGCTTAAAACACGAACGCGGCAATTGCGTTTGATTAGGACAGTGCGGTCGCCGGGATTTGAACCCGGGTAGCCAGCTTGGGAAGCTGGAGTCCTACCGAGCTAGACTACGACCGCGTATATGTAGAATTAAAGTTTCTTTGAGCGCGGGTCAATATATTGATTATCTAAGAATATAGAGGGTTTATTATTTTTTTGAATCGTGGTGAGTATTCCGATTTGGTAATACACTTTATATGTAAAGACTCGAATTATTCGGGAGTGAACTGTACAACAAATAGACAGTTGGATACTTGTACAACATATATACAGTTGAGGGAAAGCAAATGAGTGAACACCCTAAAACAGTGTTAATCATTGATGACGACGAAAATATTACTAGAACTTTTGCTAGAATTCTCCAAAAAAACGGCTACCAAACAGACACAGCGCAAACAGGCGCTCAAGCCATTCAAAAAGCCAACGCCAACAAGTACCATGTAGCGTTGATTGATGTCTGCCTCCCAGACATGAACGGCGCTGAACTTTTAGAAAAACTGGATGACCACGGAGAATCAATGGTAAAGATAATAATAACAGGTTTCCCGACGATGGCGCCAAAGAAGGGAATCTCTGCCGACGCTTACCTTCTTAAACCCGTTAAACCTCAACAGCTTCTTGCAACGATAGAGCAAAAAATCAAAAACTAAACCACGACCTGTTTTTAGTAAGAAACAAGCATAATCATTTATTTCTAACCAGCAAAGAATAATACGTTTAGGAGCCAACAGCTTTGCCTAAAAAATACACCTACACAGATGCAGGCGTCAACCGCAAACAACGCGCCGAATCCAAAAAAGCACTAACGACCCTCAAAGAAACGTATCGGCATATCGGCTTTGGCGGCATCATGCACCTCCCATACAGCAACCTCTTCCCCATAAGCGACACCACCTTTCTGGACCTTGAAATCGAAGGGGTCGGCACCAAAGTGTTAGTGGCTGAACTCGCAGGCAAATATGACACAATCGGCATAGACGCCGTGGCAATGGTTGTCAACGACGTAATCCGTTCAGGAGCCAAGCCTCTGGCTTTAGCTGACAACATCCACGCAACCGCAAGCGAACCAAAACTGGTAGATGCATGGCTAAAAGGCATAATAGCTGGCGCAGAGGCATCCGAGTGCCCAGTTGTAAACGGCGAAACAGGTGACGTAGCAGAAATCATCAAAGGCTTAACCCCTAACTCGGGATTTGACATGGTTGTTTCCTGCGTGGGCAAAGTTGAAAAGCAAGAAATTATCACAGGTGAAGGCATCAAACCCGGCGACCCCATCATCGGATTACCCAGTAGCGGCGTGCACAGCAATGGCATCACCTTGGCGCGAAAAATCCTTTTCAAACAGTGGGGCGGAAAATACGACGCCGCCGACATTCCTGAAGCCTTGAACCGTGAAGTGGCGCTGGAAGTCTTGGAGCCAACTAAAATCTACGTCAAGCCACTGCTAAAGTTGGCTCGAGAAGTAAAAATCAAAGCCGCAGTGCACATAACAGGCGACGCCTACACGAAATTCAACAACCTCGCCAAATACTCACCAAACATAGGCTTCAGCTTCAACAACTTCAAGCCCCAACCGATTTTTGGTTTAATCCAAAAAACCGCAACCGAACTAGGCTACACAATAACCGACGAGGAAATGTTCAAGACCTTCAACATGGGCTGGGGCTTCGGCATCATCGTTGACAAGACAGAAATCGACAAAGCCATGAACACGCTCGAACAAGATAGCGCAAACCCAAAGATAATCGGCAAAGTCACAGATAAAGAAAGAGTCGTCGAAATACACCACCAAAACAAACACATGGTTTTAACGTAAGACTCAAAGCTGTCACCAGAACCAAACTACCTTTATAGTGGAGAGAAAAATCCTGGGAGAACTAATCCTCGAACTACTAAAAATAACACGAGTCCCTACCACATCTTTCAATTATTTCTCCAGGAGCCCAAACAGCGACCGCTTGATCAAAAAACGGTTATCAGCTTCCTAGAAAGGAAACACCCTAATTTTATATTTATAACATATAACCAATAAAGACTAGCCCTTTTCACTAAAAAGAAGCTTTAGGCGATTTTTCTAGCTTTAAGAAACCTCGATAAGTCAACAGGATCACAAAGGACTACCAAGTTTTCGTTTCCTACGGATTTACCATATTCAATTAAATCTGAAGTAACCGAATCTGCTAAATTTCTGGCCAGTACTACCAGTACATGCTGTGGATGAGTTCTGTTGTAAGCTTTCATAACTTGATGCGCAATCTTTTCCAAAGTAATTGAACCACCCAAGCTTTTAGAACCTTTAACAACACACGAAAAAGTCGTCGATTTTCCCTTAACAGATACCGAAAAATGTTCGAGATCAGCAACTTCAAGCACTGTATCTTTACCCCTATTTCTGCAATTAGTTGCACTTTTTTCTCTTAGAGAATCGACTAGTGCTTCTTGTATCTTATCCTCTGGCAGAGTTGCCAAGTTTGCGATAGCCTTCTTACCTTCAGCAATCGTTACTGATGTTGTCTCTGGGAAGATGTCTGAAAATGTTAGCGGTCCAACCTCCCGGTGTTCCGACAACAGATCAATTATATCGTCGAGGGGTAGGACTCTGATGAGTGTATCTGCATCAATTGTGTTTAAGTTAAAAAAGTGGTTCTCAAAGGCCTTAATTGTATCGACCAGTTCTTTTTTGGATGTCGGATTATGTTTTATTATATACCGCGCTAATTTTGCGCTAAAATTATCATAATCCTTCCAACCGTGCGATAGAACGGGATTAAGGATTCTGTTCGTTACCGCTATTTCTAGTCGAGGATTCATCTTCAGAGGCCTTAGTTGGTTCCGTTATTGAAAAGTTCGTTCGAACATAATCATCTATTCTTAATGTCTTAACCCATTGGTGCTTTGCGTATACTGGGCTACCGCCTTTAGTTTCTTCGAGAGGGTATATCAAACCATTTTTCTCTAAATGATCAATTGCACGCCAAACCGTTGGTTGCTTTCCACCCACTTTTTCTTGGATTTCTTTTCGACTTTTTATCCCATCAACCTCTAGAAAGACCCTGATCCTTGTAGGGTTCCCTGCAAGGGCGTCACGTACTAGTTGTACATACTTTTCACGGTTTAAATGTACACTAACTTCCTGCGCTTGTTTGAGTTCTCGGACATCTCTTTTTATGTTAACAATTTCTCTGGCTGTATCAACTGTTTCAGGCATTTAATCACCCTTTAGAATATTTGCTCATGAACTTGTTTACCATTTTTTTGTACAGTTTTAATCAACCCTTCTCGTCGAAGGATGCTAATATATGACCCAACGTATTCAGGTGGCTTCTTGAGAATTTGTGTTAGATCTTGAGTGGTTCTTGTTCCATCACATAAATCGTAGATTTGTGATTTAACTGTTCCTTCCTTCAACAATCCTTGCTTAACTTTTGAGAGATTTTCTTGGTTCGCTATAAGAAACAACGATTTTTGCTCCTCAAGAACCCTGAGGATATCGTCCAATAGTTCTTTTTCCGACTTCTCAGGCATACTTTAACTCTCCTTTGCGCTGGTAATCTTAACTGATGCCTCTGCCTCTTGCTTGGGGGCATACTCTGGAGTGGGAATACCAAATTCATCCAAATCAAATGAACGTTTGAACCTTGACCCACCCTTCACTGGAATACTTTCTCCCAAGCCCTGTTTGATCCAAGTTTGCCACATATCGAATATTGTTCCTGTACTTCCGACCTTTGCTATTTTGGCAACCTCTACTGTTCCACGTGTCCCGTCGCTTAAATGATAAACTAGCCGTTTTTGTTCGGTATTCAGAGCAGACAAGAGAATAGTCTTAACTTCTTTTGCACCTGCGAATTTTATCCACTTAAGGATTTCCCGTAATAGACGAGTTTGCTCCGATTCATCAGTGTTCATGCCTTTTTCGCTCCATTTTCAGGTGATTCATCTTTTTTCGTCGTGTCTTTGCTAGTCTTTTGCTCTAATTCCTCCTCTGTTTTACCAAAGACTAGATCTAACCAAGAGGAAGGAACATAATCTAGCTTTTTTACTGGAGGATATTTAGCAGCATAAATCACCAAATCGGCTGCCGACGCACTGTCGAGAAAACGAGATACAGTCGCTAAGCTTACGCCTACTTGTCCAGCAATATCTTTCGGCATCCGTTTTCCATCAATTAATACCCATATTTTTTTGCGCGTATCATTGTCAGCTATTTTTCCAAGCGCGCAGTCTAATTGCTCAGAATTTGCGAGCAAGAGAATTTTTGATATTTTCTTTAATTCATTTAGAACAGTAGCCTCTTCATTTAGCGGGGTCATTTCTTACTTACCTCCACGTTCGGTTGGCTTACTGGTACTATAGCATCCTCTTTATTGCTTGTACTATCTTTTGGTTTTGCTTTACCCGCGGGCTTTGTTTTATTTTCACTCTTTTTCTTTCTAAGACCGCTTAATACCACATTTATGTTTTCAGGTGTTTTGTTTAGGAACTTGGCAATTTCTACTGGTCTAAATCCGAGTGATTCTAATAGCTCAATCTTTCGTTGCTCTTCAGGAATATTCTTAACGAACTCTAGTGCTTGTAGCCTAAGCAGTTTGTCCATTTTATCTGAAATTTGTTGTAATAGCTCTATATCGCTCATTTATTTATCTCCTTATTCTTCCCTTCGTTTGGCTTCTATTTGGGTTGGCGGCACAGCGATACCAAAATCTTCCAAAGCAAACGATTTTTTAAACCGCTGTCCACCTTTAACATTGATTGGGTCTACGATGCCTTGTCGATACCATGATTCCCAATAGTTTCTAACGGTTTTATCACAAACATCCGCTATTTCAGCGATTTTCCGCGTTCCGTTATTGCCATCACTCAAATGATAAACCAATCGTTTTTGCTCTGTATCTAGAGTTATTGTCAGCACGTTACGTACTTCTTTCGCTCCAGCAAATTTTGTCCATTTCAGTATTTCCTTCATTATCACAATTAACTCATCCATTTGAACGCTCATCAGATTAACTCTCCACTAACGATGCCGGACTTACAGATTTCTTCTCTTCTCTCGCCTTCGTTTTTTCTTTTCTTTGGCGCAAGATCGGCAGTGTTTATGCCTATTTCTCGAAGGGTGAACAGTGGTTTACCTTGCGGATTAACTAGGCCGGCTTCAATAAATTTTCCCACCCAGCTGCTGATGGTTGTTTGAGCAATTTTTGTTTCTTCCTCGATTTTTCTTTGAGACTTACCTTCACTAAGTTTTTCGTAAACCTGGGCTTTTTCAAGTGTGTCTATGGTCGTTTTAGCAATTGACCGTGATGCATTAGCGGCGCTTATCCGCAAATAGGTTCTTATATCCTTCAAAATTTCGTTTGTTTCACTCATCAACCTCAACCTCCTGTTTAGCTTCCTCTTGTTTTTCTTCAGATAGCTGTGGTAAAAATGGCACTGGTATTCCCACCTCTTCCAGCGAACAAATCCTCTGACATCTCCCTTGATATACGCTAGAGGGTTCTACAATGCCTATCTTGCTCCATTTACGCCAATATGCAGCGACGGTTGATTTCCCAATTCCAGAAAGTTTTGCTATTTCACGTATTCCCCGTGAACCATCAGATAGTTCATACGCAAGTGTAGCTGCCTCGTCATCGCTTAACGCTTGAACTAAAACATTCTTGAGTTGTTGTATGCCAGCGAATTTAGTCCATTTAAGCAACTCACTTATTTTGTTTTCAATATTTTTTAGAGTTTGTAGTTCATCTGACAATTTTCGCTTGCCCCTCTTGCATATATGGGCTAGTCCTAGTATTTATTTTTTCCTAGTTTTTTGAATATTCACACATTTAATATATAAGTAAACGACGTTTTCTATTCATATAAAAAAAAGTAACAAAAAAAGTAGATCTTGTTAGCTACCGGAATTTACAAGTTAAGCCAGTCATAGTGTTCTTTTATGATTGGTCAAGCTACTCGTACTATTTTGTATGCTTGGTTTAGTTATAGGTTGTTGTTAAACTGTTGTAGCTACTAAATTAGGCTAAGGGAGGGGGTTATGACAGAGGGCAAAAATTCGTTTAGGTGTAAGGCTTAGTTGGTTTTTTTGTGCTCTTTTTTGTCGTGGAATTGCTTATTAGGGAGTGACTGGGGTTTCCTGACTTGCATTTTGCTGATTAATGCTATTCGCTGGTTCTTGTGAGAAAAACAGCAATCGATTCATGCTTTCACAATCACAACTTGTTCGCTTCAACATTGAGTCATGTTGGAGTTGTGAAAGAAACCGCATATCCCACAACCTAACAGTCGCAGAAAACGGCTCCAAAAACAAAATACAGCCGCCCTCTCAAGCAGACTTGTGACAGGATTAAAACAAAATTTCTCACACAAAG